>JAURNF010000200.1 GCA_030830285.1 Candidatus Kapaibacterium sp. | reverse complement strand
GCTCCCGGCAGGATGCTCTTGATTTCGGCGATCGCAATCACTGGAACGAACTTTGCGAAGAGCAAGAAGAGCGACAAGAAAATGCCGAACGTGCCGATGAAGATGGAGATTTCAACCCACGTTGGTGAGTAGTAACCCCATGACGCTGGCAAGAAGTCGTGGTGCAATGTTGTTGCGATGATTGTGAATCGCTCGAACCACATACCGATGTTGATGAAGATCGAGATCACGAACATCAGCGGGAGGTTGCGACGCAGCTTCTTGAACCAGTACACCTGCGGCGAGATCACGTTACACAGGACCATCGTCCAGTATGCCCACGCATAATCCCCCATCGCACGGTTGATGAAGATCCAACGCTCCCAGTCGCTACCCGAATACCAAGCGATGAACATTTCCATTGCATAGGCATAGCCAACCATCATACCTGTGGCGAGCATGATCTTGTTCATGTTCTCCAGGTGCTTCATCGTAATGAACTGCTTGAGGTCGAGGATTTCTCGTGTGATCACAAGCAGCGTCATCACCATCGCGAAGCCAGAGAAGATAGCGCCAGCAACGAAGTATGGTGGGAAGATCGTTGTGTGCCAACCTGGAAGAATACCAACCGTAAAGTCGAACGAAACCACCGAGTGTACCGACAACACGAGTGGTGTCGAGATACCGGCAAGAATCATGTACGCGATTTCATAGTGGTGCCAGTGGCGTGTTGAACCCGTCCAGCCAAGCGAGAGCACTCCGTAGATCTTCTTTGCAACGTTGCTCTTCACGTAGTTGCGGAGTGTAGCAAGGTCAGGAATCAAACCAACAAACCAGAACAACGCCGACACTGTGAAGTAGGTATTCACAGCGAACACGTCCCACGCAAGTGGAGAACGGAAGTTGATCCACATCTGCATCTGGTTAGGATACGGCAACAGCCAGTAGAAGAGCCACGGACGACCGGTGTGACTCAACACCATGGTAAGTGCACAGATAACGGCGAAGATTGTCATCGCCTCTGCAGAGCGGTTGATTGCCGTACGCCATTTCTGACGGAAGAGGAAGAGGATCGCTGAGATGAGCGTACCGGCGTGACCGATACCGATCCAGAACACGAAGTTGGTGATGTCCCATCCCCAACCAATTGGGTTGTTCAAACCCCATACACCGATACCCGTGGTAATCGTGTAGTAGAGTGCAAACAAGCCAAGTGCCGCCATACCACCTGTGACCGTGAGGGTCGCGAGGTACTTTGGCGTGATCTTCGACTCGACAATGCTGGCGATTCGTGCAGTTACGTCACGCAGCGATGGATTGCCCAGGACGAGTTCCTCGCGCACTGGTTCCTCGTGTGAGGAATGCTGCAATCGTTGTTGTTCTTGGACCACCGTCATGTTGTGTTCCCGTCAATGAATTCGTTTCGTATTCGATCGTAATTAGTGCGCTGCTCCAGCGGCCTTCTCCGTTGCCGGAGCGTTGACAACCTTCGCGAGGTAGGTTACCGATGGACGTACGTTGATGTCCGACAAAACGCGGAATCCACGGTCATCCTTTTGCGTCATCGATACACGGCTCTTCGGATCGTTCATGTCACCGAAGATGATTGCACCGGCTGGGCATGCTTCTTGACATGCTGTTACGGCCTCACCATCAAGCACACGTGAACGTCCGTTGTCGCGCGCATTCCACTTGGCTTCGTGCAGACGCTGTACGCAGAACGTGCACTTCTCCATCACACCACGGAAGCGGTTTGTGACCTCTGGATTGAAGACCAAGTCAAGCGGCTTGCGCTCGTCGGCCTTGGCATAGTTGAGGAAGTTGAAGCGACGAACCTTGTACGGACAGTTGTTGAGGCAGTAGCGCGTACCGACGCAACGATTGTAGGTCATTTCGTTGAGGCCTTCCGGCGAGTGCGTTGTAGCCGCAACCGGACAGACGTTTTCGCATGGTGCGTTTTCGCAGTGCTGACATAGCATCGGCTCGACCACTGCACCCGGCGCATCCATGTCGCCTGTGTAGTATCGGTCAAGTCGGATCCAGTGCATTTCACGTCCGAGCAATACCTGCTCCTTACCGACAACAGGAATGTTGTTCTCGCTCTGACATGCCACAACGCACGACGAACATCCTGTGCACTGGCTCATGTCGATGACCATGCCCCAGCGATGTCCCTTGTACTTGTAATCAGCAGTTGCCGACAGTGGTGTGAGGAAGTTGCCTTCACCCTTTTCACCGTGAGCCAGCGGCTTGCCATCTGAACCTTGTGCATTAAAGTGCTCAGCAACAACACTGAAGTCGCCCTTTGCGACATCACCAAGTGTCATGTACTTCGCAACCGGACGCTCACCGTGTCCGTCGTCGAGTGTATGGTGCTGCTGCGTTGTTGCAATGCGATGACGCTGGCCTTCAATCACAGTGATCGACTTCGGTGCGACGTACGTCATCGCGCCAAGCGCGTAGGCATTCGAACCTACACCGTCACACACAGCACCAGTCGATGTGCGACCGTATCCAAGCTGTGTCACAATGACGTTGTCAGCCATACCTGGCTGTACCATCACTGGCAGGTCGATCGTGCCCGCTGCTGTCGCAACTGTTACGACTTGCTCGTTCGCCTTGATGACAACCTTTGGCGTTGTGTCAGCTGCGAGACCAAGCTGTACAGCTGTCTTCGGGCTCATCAACGCAACATTGTCCCATGTGATCTTTGTAACAGGATCTGGCAGTTCTTGCAACCATCCGTTATTGGCGAGCTTTCCATCATACATAGCAAGTGACGGAGCGGCCAACACAGCCATACCAGTTGGGTAGGTCGCCGTTGGCAACGAAGAACCAGCTGCAAGATTCATTGATGCAGCACCAGCAGCCGCTGATGTTGTCTTCACGACACCGTCTTGCAGAACCTTCGTCCATGTAGCACCGCCACTGATTGGCAGGATCGATGTCTCAACCCACGACTTCACGTACTCTGCATACGTCGTCATTTCGCCGAGGAATGCAGGGTTGATCTTCTTCGCGAGTGCAATCAGAACATCTGGTGTCGATGGTACGCCTTCGCACAGCGGCGCGATCATCGGCTGTTGTACCGTGATCGTTCCGTCAAATGCTACCGCTGTTCCCCACGACTCAAGCCAGTGTGCTGCTGGGATGCTCACCTTTGCAAGTGAGGCTGTCTCGTCTTCGTACAAGTTGATGGCGGCAATCATTGGAACCTTCGCCATCGCGGTCTTCATTCCACGATCCGCAGCATACTCTGGATTGACATCGCAGAAGACTACGGCGTGCACGGCTCCAGATTCCATGTCGGAACGCAGTTGCGCAATCGCTGCACCCTTGGCGTTCGAGTTTGGAAGAACGCATGCCGTGTCGATGATCTTACCAGTGCCAACCGAACCAAGTGCTGCGTTGATGCTGATGGCAACTGCGTGCGCACGCGGCGACAAGTGCTCACCAACCAACACAACTGCTTCGTTCTTTGGAGCCGCAGCGCGCAAACGCGCAGCTGCCGCTGTTGCTGCTGACTTCGTTTCTGCAGATGCCGTGGCAGCGAGTGAGCCGCCAATTGCTGCAGCACCGGCGAGTTCAGCTTCCAACGCACCGAGGAATGCCTCGAGTTGCGATGGATGCAGGCGCACGCGTGCATCAGCATTCATGCCCGCAAGTGAGTATTGCGCTTCGGCAACCGTCACGTGCGACATCGTTGGATTGTCCTTCGTTGGCTTGCGACGAGCAGCCCAACGTCCAGTGTGATGCAACGCGAGCTTGTCTGTACCAAGGAAATCAGCATCGACGCTGACAATTACCGACGCTTTTGAAAGGTCCGGCACAATCACACCATCAATGCCGAGCACAGCAGCGTTTGCACGCGCTGCGTTATCAGACACGATCGATGGCATCGTTGTGACAGTTACCCACGGCATTGCCGTTGTGATTTGTGTAAGAAGCTGCGTAAGCGTCGGCGAGCAATGCTCGTCAACAACAAGTGCAACCTTCTTTCCAGCACCTTGTGCTTCTGTTACAGCATCAGCAATCTTCTGAACGGCTGCGTCGTACGACGTTTGACCCGAACCGTGGCGCGGACGACGAATACGATCTGGATCGTAGAGCGAAAGCAATGATGCTTGCATCTCTGCAGACGCAGTACCGCAGTTGCTTGCGTGAAGTTCGTTACCCTTGACCTTGATTGGTCGGCCTTCACGTGTCTTGATGACAGCGCCGTAGGCCACATTGCGATGCATGTATGCCGATGTGTAGTACAGCGGCAATCCCGGTGTGGCGTTCTGCAGCGACTTCACTGTCGGAATAAGCTTCTGCTCAGGCCTGCGGCAGGCTGCTGCCGTAAGAGCCATCGAAGCAGAGACCAGAGCCATGAAGCCACGACGGCTTACCGTTGAATCAAGCATCGGCGCTGACGTTGTGCCAGGAGCGAACTCACCTGTTTCCTGTGGACCGTGGGCGAGCTCATCGATGCTCTTCCAGGTTGTGTTCGTGGAACCGTGGAGCGAACGATCGGACATAATGCAAACCTTGTTGGATTATCGTTGTTGGCGTGGATCTGATTCCGTCAGATCAATAGTGACAAGCAGAACAGTTTTCTGGTCCGATTCCAGCTTTCTTTGGATGCGGGATACCAGCAACTGTTACCGGAGGAATGGCTGTTTCGTACGAACCAAACTGAGGCTCGGTGATTGGCAGCGATTCCCCTACTTGTGCAGGAATTGGCGTGAAGATGTACGCGCTGTCGTAGAGATTCTTCATGTCGTGCAACTTGCCTGTGAACACGCCCGAGATTGGACGAGCACCAACGATGAACTTCTCTGGCGCACGGTGACAGTCAAGACACCATCCCATGGTAAGGGGCTTGTACTGGGACACGACACCCATCTGCTCGATAGGACCGTGACAGCTCTGACAGTCGATCTGCGCGCGGATGTGTCGGCTGTGATTGAAGTGCGCATAGTCAGGCACCTTGTGGATGCGAACCCACTCGATTGGACGGTTGGCTTCGTACGCATCCTTGAGGACCTTGATCTTTGCCTCTTGCACTTCATCCTTCGGTGTCACTGCCTGGTGGCAGTTCATACACGTCTGCGATGTCGGTACAGGTGAGTGCGCAGAGACTTCGGCTCCTGCATGGCAGTACTGACAGTGAATCTGCATCTCACCAGCGTGCAGCTTGTGTGAGAATGGCACTGGTTGTTCAGGACGGTATCCGACGTCTGCGACGTCGTTACGGAACCCGAAAAACACAATGAGGAATACAGTGGCAGCAACGGCACCAACGATGGCACCACCTACCTTGACCCCCATGTCGAATCGGCGTGAAAACATTCGCTTCCCTTAGCGTGTTATGACCTGCAAATATATTGCTCTGTTGAAACCTACCTCACACCTTGTTTAGGATGTGAGCGAGTTTGGATGTTGTCGAACACGTCGAGCAATGAAAATCGACGCAACAACAACGATGGTGAGTGGTACGCCTAACATGAACAAAATCGACCAGGAGTAGGCGTCTCCCGTCGATCCGTTACTCCCAGCAGATGTGAAACTGTCCTTGCATGCAGGGCATGCAAAACAATTATCCACATGAACTACGAGAGTGATGACTGTGGCAAGAATGATGCGCGAAATCGTGCTCATGGTGTGGCAAACCAGTGATACAACATGAAGTACACGACAACTCCTGTGACAGACACGTAGAGCCAAATCGGCAACGTGATCTTCGCAATGCGACGATGCGGATCGAGGCGCATGGCAAGACCACGTCGGATAGTGATGATGGCCAACACTGGCACAGTTGCAGCGAGCGTCACGTGCGTGATGAGAATCGTGAAGTACACGGTTCTCCAAATTCCTTGTCCTTGAAACGTTGTGTTGTACGATCCAGTCGTCTGAAACAACATCCACTTGTGTAGCAAGTAACAGGCGAGAAAGATGATCGAAATCACAAATGCAGAAAGCATCATGCGACGGTGCTTCTCGATCTGCTTCGAACGGATGTACGAGTATCCGAGCAACAACAGCACGGTACTTGTTGCATTCAACGTAGCATTAACTGCTGGAAGAAGTTCCGTCATAAGCCCAACCCTTTGAGATCAGCGCGGAGCTTTGCAACAGCTGCTGTATCCTCTGAATCATAGAAGCCACGCACTTGCATCGCTGGATCAACGAGTACAAATCGTGTTGAATGCATCTCAGGCTCTGCAGGCGAGATGAGTCCAAACCCTTGCGACGCAACAGCAAGCATACTGTCCTTGATCATTCTCACAAACCACCATGCCCCACCCTCTTGCGCATATTCCTGAGCGTAGGCAGAAAGCACCTCTGGTGTGTCGAACTCGGGATCAGAACTAATCGAGACAAACGACAGCTTCGTACCAAACTCACGCTGAATGCGCGACTTCACGCGATTAAGTGCCGGACATACTGTCTGACAGCGCGTGAAGAAGAACGAACCAAGCCAGTACTTCCCCGCCAACGAGCTCGACGTGAATACCGCACCACGTTGGTCGACCGCAGTGAATGGTGCTACTACCCGATACACCGGGAGCGTATCACGCACTTGTACCTGCTGCTCTACAGCATCCTGGGTCGACGGCGTACATGCCTGCAGTGCAACCATGAGAATGGCAACACTAGCGAACGACACGTAGCGGCAAAAGTTCACGCGAATCATGATTGCTTAGTGGTGGTAGGTCCACTTCTCAAGAATGTTGAGCGCAAAGCTCAGCACGACGAAGAGAAACACAGGGACGTACACAAAGAAGCGCAACATTGGATTGTCGAACTTCAAGTGCATGAAGATGTACATCACAGCCGTGACCTTTACCACAGCAATCGCCAAACCGACTGCAATGTTGATAACGTATCCCGGGATAAATGCGACGTCTGGGAAGTGTACGAGCTTCGCAGCTGCAACTGTGAGGAGAGTAAGTGCCATCAGGGTGAAAAACACCTTGAGATATGATGGCAACACGTTACCGTGATCGTGACTCATGTGCGTATGCTCCGATTAAGGTTCGTAGGGAGATTAAGGAAAGATGAGATACAGCGCTGGGAAGATGAAGATCCACATCAAGTCGACGAAGTGCCAGTACAGACCAAGCGTTTCGACCTTCACTGGATATGGATATCCGCCCTTACCGTACGAACGGAACAGCATGTATGCCATCGGAATCATTCCACCAATCACGTGCATCGCGTGAAAGCCCGTCATGAGGAAGTAGAACGAGAAAAAGATTGTGTGCTCTTCCTGACCCGGGAACAGATGGTGATGATACTTGGCCGAGTACTCGAAGTACTTAACAATCAAGAAGCCAAAACCACCAAGGATCGACAAGCCCATGAATGCACGGAAGAGTTTCGTGTTCTGACGCTCAAGATGATAAATGGCAAGCGCCATCGTCAGCGAGCTACCAATCAGGATGAACGTGTTCACGAGTGCGAGCACCCAACTCAATTGCTCCGAGCCTGCTTTGAACACCTCGTAGTTGGAATTGCGCAACACGATAAACGCACCAAAGAACCCCGAAAAGAACATGAGTTCTGAAGCGAGGAAGGCCCACATCGTCAGCTTACCGCTGGCGATCTTGGTAACGGGCTCGTGAGAGAGATTCAATGCAGAAGACATTCGTTCACCCTAGTAATTGATCATTGTTTGTCGAGGAACATGAGAAGCACAATCCCCATCAACACAGCGTACGATGTCAACAAGACACGTCGCGCTGCTGCTGCATCAGGCGTTGCACGGAAGCGAATACTCTCCACAACAAGCCAAGCGCCGAGAAGACTCGAGCCAACGAGGTAGAGATATCCAGTAGAGCCAAGAACTGTAGGTACAATGGTTGATCCAAGTGTGAGGACACTCGTCAAGATCATTTGCCACGCAAGCGTCGCTCCAGTTTCATCGGAAATAGCACGCAGGACAACTCCCCCAGCCCGGTAGTCACTACGATACATCCATGACAGTGCATAGAAGTGTGGTAACTGCCAGAAGAAGAGTATTGCGAACAGCGCAATTGCCATCGGATCCATCGACCCACGCACTGCAGTCCAACCACCCGCAAATGGCAGCGCACCAGGAATACCACCAATGATCACCGCCAGCGATGACCGCTGCTTCATTGGTGTGTACACGAGGACGTAGAACAGCCATGTGGCAATTGCCAAACCGAAGGTCAAGAGATTGGTCGTCAACAACAGAGCCGCTCCGCCAAGCGTAAGCAACGCTGCGAACACACTGGCGTGTGTCGTTGAGATGATACCTGTTGGGATTGGACGCGACGCCGTGCGCTTCATACGTGCGTCGATGTCACGTTCCATGATGTGGTTCACAACACAGCTTCCGCTGCTGATTGCAAGCGTGCCTACAAGAGTACTCGCTGCATGCAGCCACATGCCCGGTGTTGTGGCATAGGACATCAAGTCGGTAGGAATAGCAAGGTAATACCCTGTAAGGGTTGTCATTGCTACCATCTGGCTGATACCAGGCTTCGTGAGTTCGTAGTACTGACGTACAATCGAAGCCGTTGCAGCTTGCTCAGCAATTGGAAGTGCGTCGGTGTCGTGAACAGCCACCGTTAATGCCCTCCCTGTTGCGCAAATGTTGTGTGCGCGTGCTCTCCTACCGCTACCTGACGGTGGCGAATCGAGAACATGAGGACAGCATTCGAGACGAGCAAGGCTACGCCAACCATGACGTGCATGGTCGTGACGAGCTCACCACGGAATGTCCACAGAATGCCTGCGCCAAGTGCGATCTGAACCACGACGAGTGACGCCGCGAAGAGTCCCAGCGCACGAATTCGTCCAACTGGACTATTGCGAAGGGTGATTGCCTGCGCTACGATGAACAAGGCCACAACATATGCGGTTGTCCGGTGCAGGAAGTGCACCACCACCTGCGTCTGCTGGAACAGGTCACTCGTAGGAAAGAACGACTCATCAGTCCAGTGCGGCCAGGTGATACTCACACCCCACGCATCCATGTGCCGCGTAAGCGCACCCAGGATGAACTGCATAAGCGTGATCGCCCACGTCGCTGTGACGAGTCGCTGTACACTTTGCGATGGCGTCCACGACGCACGCATGCTCTGCCACGATGATGAACTGAGCAATGCAATGCCAATGGCCATCATGAAAAAGATCTCAGCCAATACGCCGTGCGTCGTCGATGTCCAGTCTGGCAGATTGTTGCGTACGGTGTACCCACCGAACGATCCCTGCAGACATACGCCGACAAATGCAGCGATGGAGAGCCACAGAATTCGTCGATGTTGTTGAGCGCGCAATGCCTTCGTGAGGAACGTCACAAGCAACACGCCAAGCACTGCCATGAACGTTTCCATGATGCCCGAAGGCATATCGTTGAGTCCAAGAATGGCCGTAGCGACCGTTCCGAACACAACAGCAATCAGAACACCGATGCTAGCATGTGGACGTTGCTCACGAGGCGTAGCTCGAATTGTGAGAACCAGGAGCAACGTCGATACAAGACCAACAAGTCCGGCAAACAATCGATGTCCATGCTCCCAGAACTTGTCCTTTGCCCATAGCCACTCCGATGGAGTATAGGTGACCATCGGAGCAAGGTTCGATGTCGGCCAATCGGGAAACGCCATACCGCTGCGCGTGGTGTTCACATGTCCGCCCCATACAATGAGACCGAACGTGAGCACACAGAGCGCAATCGCAACACGATGAATCGTGCGCATCGCGGCTTGCGAGTCAGTTGACGATGTGGCCGAAGACATGAATGATGCCTGCCTTGCTGTTATGCGGGGTTAGTGTGCGCCGAACGTCTTTGTGTCGTCTGCTACAGCAATCGTGTGATGATGCACCGTAACCGAAGCACCCTTCTCCCACTGTGGCCAGTAGTCATCTTGACGACCTTCAACACCAAACTCGTATGGTCCACGGTACACCGTGATGTCCATATCGAAGTTGCCGTGACCTGGGTGCTCTGGAGCTGCCCACTCAAGTGTGTTCGCCTTCCATGGATTGCGTGGTGCCTTCTTGCCCCACTTCATCGACCAGAGAATGTTGCCAACAAGGATGAGCTGCGAGAAACCAAGCGCAATAGCACCAATCGTTACCGTCTCGTTAATGCCACCAAGCCCCTTGAGGAAGTCGTACACGTTTGGATCGTAGATACGACGCATGTGACCACCGATACCAAGGATGTGCATCGGGAAGAACGTGAGGTTGAACGTTACAAATGTCCAGAAGAAGTGACGGCGACCCCATGTTTCGTTGAGCATCTTGCCGAACATCTTTGGATACCAGTAGTAGATACCAGCAAAGATTCCGAAGAGCGATCCACCGAAGAGCACGTAGTGGATGTGTGCAACGATGAAGTATGTGTCGTGGATGTAGATGTCAACAGGCGCAGATGCCATGAACACGCCCGACAGACCACCGATGATGAACATCGATACGAATGCCAATGCGTTGAGCATGGCTGACGAGAATTGAATGTTACCGCGCCAGAGTGTTCCAAGCCAGTTGAAGACCTTGATCGATGATGGCACCGCGATGACAATCGTCGACAACATGAAGGTTGTACCGAGCAGCGGATTCATGCCCGACTGGAACATGTGGTGACCCCACACGATGAAGCCGAGGAATGCAATGCCTGCGATAGCAAACACCATGGCCTTGTAACCGTAGATCGGCTTGCGAGAGAACGTCGCCATGACATCAGATACGATACCCATCAATGGGAGGATCATGATGTACACAGCTGGGTGCGAATAGAACCAGAACACGTGCTGGAACAAAATCGGCTGTCCACCACCGAAGTACTTGGAGTTCGTTACCAGATTGTCAGGAAGGAAGAAGCTTGTGTGCAGGAAGTTGTCCATGAACAACATGGCCAAGCCAGCTGCAAGCACTGGTGTACCGAGCGTGATGATGATCGCCGTGATGAAGAGCGCCCATACCGTGAGCGGCATGTCGAACAACTTCATTCCCTTTGCACGCTTGTTCAGTACGGTTGCAACGTAGTTCACAGCACCCATGATCGACGAAAATCCAACGAGGAAGACGCTGATCGTCCAGAGTGTCTGACCCGAGATTGTGAACTTAGCCAGGCCTGTTTGCGCCGAGAGCGGTGGATAGCTCGTCCATCCAGCAGCAGCATATCCGGTTTCTGTAAAGAAGCCCGCCATCATGATCAAACCAGCTGGTGGTACAAGCCAGAACGACCACATGTTGAGCTTCGGCAACGCCATGTCGTCGGTGCCGATCATCAACGGAATACAGAAGTTGCCGAACATACCCACAGCAAATGGGATGATCACGAAGAAGATCATGATCGAGCCGTGCATCGTCAGAAGCTGTGCATAGAACTCCGGCGAGATAACGCCGTTTGTTGCCCATGATGCTGGAAGGATATCACCGATGATCGGTATAGCCTGACCTGGGTAGGCCAACTGCCAGCGAATGAAGAGCGCAAATGCACCACCGACAAACAAGAAGAACAGTGACGAAAGCATGAACTGCTTCGAAATCACCTTGTGGTCGGTTGAGAAAACATACTTGCGGTACCACGGAAGATCGTGGTGATGCCCGTGCTCGTGATCGTGGCCGTGTTCGGCTGCTGATCCGTGCTGGAGTGTCGATGTGCTCATGCGGTAATGCTCCTAAGTCGAAGTTTCGTTAACGAAGTGATGCTACGGCCGCTGTATCGGTCGTCGCTGTTGGTGCAGGTTGAGGTGTCCGTGCAGCATTCACCTCGGCGTTACGAGCATCGAGCCACTTATCGTAGTCCGTTCGGCTCATAACCTCATACTCGGCGCGCATACCATAGTGTCCGCCACCGCAAAGCTCAGCACATGCGAGCTCGTACTTCCCTGTCTTAAACAGGTTGTACCAGATCGTCATCCAGAGTCCTGGAATAACATCCTGCTTCACACGTGCGTGCGGCAGGAAGAAGCTGTGAAGAACGTCAAGTGACGATCCACGCATAACAACGTTTGCGTTGACAGGCACGACGAATTGGTTCTCAGTCATAACGTCGTCGAATCCAGCAGGATCTGCCGTGTCGCGACCAAATGGGTTTGTCGCACTCATCAGCGAACGCGCAGTGCGATCGTTGTGTGCGTTGCGACCAAATGTTCCATCAGCGCCTGGATAGAGAAACACCCAGCCGTACTGCTTGCCAAGAACTAGGATCTCGACATCAGCCGTTGGCACCTTGCTGGAATACTTCGTGCGCTCCCAGATATCGTCAGAGTACAGACCAATCGCTGCAAAGAGCAGGGTCGGCAGCACGGTCCACGTGATTTCAACGACACTGTTACCGTGGTAGTTATACCCGCGACGGTCAGGGCTGTAGCGATACTTCACGAGTAAGTACCCAAGCACCCCGAACGTCAAGAAGAAAATCGCGACGCTCACCCAATAGATGATCGCAAAGAGATTGTCAAGTTCCTGCCCAAACGTGGAGATGTTCTCTGGGAACCACGCGAGCATGTCGAAGACGCTGAAGAAACCGTCCATGAATCAGAACTCCAGTGAGAATTTGTATACGTGGTTGAGTTACTGAAGCAGTTCTGCTTCAGTGTATGGCGTGGCACGGCTCGCCGTTGCCTCGCGTACGGCCTTGACTTCGTCCGGCGTTACCGGAGCGCCCGAGTTTCCAAGCGTCGAAGAGCGAACGTAGGTCAGCACATCGGCAATCTCTTGGTCGCTGAGCGCCTTCCACGATGCCATTGCGTTGTTGTAGGCAGTGCCCTGACGCTCGATCGGACCACGGAAACCGTGCAGCACGATGCGGATTGGATACGTTGGGTCGCCATTGGCAATCTCAGAGCCGACAAGTGGCGGGTACGTGCCCGGAACACCCTTACCGGTTCCTTGGTGGCATGTCGCGCACTTGCGCGAATACACAGCCTTGCCTGGTCCGCCTGCGTCTGCGGTACCAGCAGCCTCTTTTGCTGCGGCATTCGGATCAACCCACACTGGGTCGTCCTGGAACTTGGTGAAGAAACCGTCGATGTTGCACGCTGTCAAGAGCGTGGAAACCAGGAGTGTCATTACGACACCAAGAGTGCGTCGACCAACCATCTGCATGTTCACCAACCTTGTGTATAAGACGTTTTCAGCCGAATCCCCCAAAGTTACACGTTGGGGAGGGTCAAAAAAAGGGGTCTGAGGTTCATGTGGATGTTTCATGTCGCTGCGTAAACCAGGCAACAGTGGACGAAATTCCGTCATGAAGGGGTACGATCGGACGCCATCCAGTCCGCGCAGTGTAGGCATCATGGGAACCGCGGGTGCGGGCGGGGTCCCCTGCCTTTGCCGGACCATGATGCACCTCACAGGAGGTTCCGAGTGCAGTTCGGAGGTAACCGACAACGTCGAGCACACTAGCGGCACTGTTTGCGCAGATGTGATAGGTGCCTTGCACACGCTGCTCGAACGCGATGAGATTGGCAAGCGCTACATCACTCACATGGATGTAGTCGCGCTCCTGTCGGCCGTCGCCATGAATGATCGGCGTTTGCCCGGCAAGAAACTTTTCAAGGAAAATGGCTATCACACCAGCCTCGCCATGGGGATTCTGGCGTGGACCGTAGACGTTGGTGTAGCGGAGCGTGGTGATGCTCATATGGTGTGTTAACCGTTCATACTCTGCATAGAGTTCCATTGAACGCTTGGAAACACCATATGGTGCAATGGGGTTCACAGGGTGCTCTTCCGTTGCCGGCATGTGGAGAAACTCTCCAAGCACAGCAGTCGTCGAGGCAAGCGTTACATGCTGCACACCAGAGCGACGCGCTCCGTCAAGTACACGAATCGATCCCAGGATGTTCACAGCAGCATCATGCACCGGCTTGTCGACACTCACACGGAGCTCCATGTGCGCCGCATGATGATTGATGTGGTCGAACTTCTCGTCAAGCAGAAACTGCGTGAAGGCGTCCGAGGTTATGTCCATCTCAACGAAGCGTGCCCCCTGAGGGATGTTCTCACGACGCCCCATCGAGAGATTGTCCACAATCACGACGTCCGCACCGGTTGCGAGAAATGCGTCTGCTACGTGCGATCCGATGAATCCGGCTCCGCCGGTTACGAGAATCTTCATAGTGCTTTGGCCGCAATGTCCTTGCGGTATGTCTTGCCATGAAATTCAATCTTGTCAACGGCACGATAGGCGCGTCCAACCGCGTCTGCGAGTGTATCACCTGCCGCAGTCACACCAAGCACACGTCCGCCATTGGTCAGGAGCTCGCCATCCTGTTCGCTGGTGCCGGCATGGTACACGGTGACCTGCGGATCAATCTCTGCTGCAGTAATGCCGATGATGGGCAGCCCCTTTGCATAGCTATCGGGATAACCCTTCGAGGCCAGGACAACGTTGCAGGCAAATCCTACATGGGTTGATCGCACGGTCGAAGCATCGAGCTCGCCACGCGCAGCTGATGCAAACAGTGCGGCAACATCTGCGTCGAGTACACTCAAAACACACTGTGTTTCGGGATCACCGAAGCGGACGTTGAACTCAACAACGTTGACTTCGTCGCCGTCAATCATGAGTCCGCAGAAGAGACACCCGATGAAAGGCATCCCCTCTTCACGCATGCCATCGAGCAGGGGGCGAACAATCTTCTGACGGATAGTTGCAAGATGTGCCTCGGTGACGAGTGGCGCTGGCGCGTATGCGCCCATGCCGCCGGTATTCTTCCCTGTGTCACCGTCACCAATGCGCTTGTGATCCTGTGCTGGAGCAAGCGTGATCATGTCGCGTCCATCACAAATAGCGAAGACGCTCGCTTCGTGTCCTATGAGGAATCCTTCGATGACGATGCCGTCGGAGCCAAACACTCCGTCGTACATCATGTCTACAGCATCACGTGCTTCGTCGTGTGTGGTGGCAACAACGACGCCCTTGCCAGCTGCAAGTCCGTCGTACTTCACAACCACTGGTAACGCATGCTGTGCGGTGTACGTCAGAGCATCAGCGTGCTGTGCTGACGTGAATCGACGATACGGCGCGGTGGGTATGTGGTGCCGCGCCATGAAGTCCTTCGAAAAGCCTTTCGACGACTCGAGTTGTGCCGCGGCTTGTGATGGACCAAACACATCGATGTTCTCCTCACGGAGTGCATCGGAAAGTCCTTCAGCAAGGGGTTGCTCTGGACCAATCACGACGAGCGTTACGTTGTTCTTGAGACAGAACCTCGCGACAGCAAGATGATCGCTCACATTCAGTTGGATGCACTCTGCATCACGCGCAATTCCCGGATTACCTGGTGCAACCCAGAGCTTCTCGCATGACGACGAACGCAACAATGCCGATGAGAGCGCATGCTCACGTCCGCCCGAACCGATCAAGAGTATTCGTTCCATTGCTACGAAGTTACTGCGCAGGCTTCAGATCACCCGATATGTGTTGCATCCGAATATTGATGATGCGTTCGACGAGTTTGTTCGATACGGCTGTATCGATCGGGACATGAATTGTCGCCTTCCTCACCGAGAACCCATCGAGCTCTGGTCCTAACTCCTGAACGACTCGAGCACCAGGATAGATAGAACAGCAATGCCGTGCTCTCCCGATGTGGAATAGCACGGCATTATTGATGCGGAACGTTGGCATGCCGTACGAGATGGTCTCCTCGACATTCGGGAGACACCTATGTACGATCGAACGAATCTCCGATAACACCGCTGCATGCTGTGACTCTGATGCGGCGATGTATGCGTCGACGGTCATCAGAACGGAACGTCGTCGAAGTCGTCCTTCGCACCAGACTGTGCTGGTGAGATCTGGCTATAATCTGTCGACGCTGGTGCAGATGCTGACGCACCTTCGATGCGCCATGCTTCGAGGTTGGTGTAGTACACTGTTTGACCTTCGCGGTTCTGGAATGGACGTCCGCGGAGATTGAAAAGCACCTTTACTTGCTGTCCAACCTTCATTGCATCAAGCAGTGCGCAACGATCTTGCGTTACTTGGAACTTAATGTGCTGCGGATAATTACCGTCAGCGATTTCAAGAACAAAGTCACGCTTCTTGAACGTGTCCTTGACTTGCTGTGTGTCCATGATCACAGCCAATGTACCGAGTGCTTCGTATGAGTTTGCCATGAGGTCTGTTCCTTCGTAGGATCGATTATTGAATCATTGTTGGGAATTGTGCCAGCACATCGTTGAGCTTTGATACGTCACGACCGCCTGCAGTTGCAAGATGCGCCTTTCCGCCGCCACCGCCTCCGAGAAGTTTTGCAACGGCACCGACGAGCTTTCCTGCATTGTGTGTTTGAGTGAGGTCATCCGTGACAACACAGACGAGTTGCACCTTGTCGTCGACCACAGCCGCCAGGAGTCCGATGCCCTGCGTACCGAGTCCGGAGCGCAACGCATCACCGAGTTCCTTGAGCTGCTCACTATCAGCCACGTCGACGCTGCCGACGGCAACCTTGACGTCCCCTACCTTCGACGCGGCGTTAATGATATTCGGGATGAGCGACTTGAGTTCACCTGTTTTGAGCGAGGCGAGTTCACGTTCGAGCTGCTTAATGCGCTCGAGGTGACGTGCGATCTCGTCGGCCGTCGCCAGACGTTGGAGTTCGCGATCCTTGATCAAGCGTGGAATACTCCGTCCAGCAACCGCCTCGATACGGCGAACGCCGCTGGCAACGCTGGACTCACTTAGGATCTTGAACATGCCAATCTCGCTGGTGTTCCGTACGTGCGTACCGCCGCAGAACTCAACCGAGAACGTCTCGTCGATAAACACCACGCGCACACTATCGCCGTACTTATCGCCAAAGAACATCTTCACACCAGGCACAGTACGCGCCTTGGCAATTGGGATTTCTTCCGTGACAACGTCGATGGAGGCGAAGATCTTTTCGTTGACAAGATCTTCGACGGCTTGGAGTTCATCAGGACGCATGCGCTCGAAGTGCGCGAAGTCAAATCGCAGATAATCCGGGTTCACAAGCGAACCCGATTGTTGGACGTGTGTACCCAAGACGCGACGCAGTG
>JAURNF010000199.1 GCA_030830285.1 Candidatus Kapaibacterium sp. | reverse complement strand
TTTGAATTTAAATCGAGCGCTGTCTCCAGAAGGCCACCATGCATTCTTCTGGTGAAAATGGAGCGCAAGGCCAAGTCCAACATACCCGGCACCAAGCGCAAGTGTTGGAATCGGCTGCACCTCTGTAACGCGTCGAGGCGTACCACCAAACATCGTGTAGCGCTGATTGTCGGCGTAGCGAAACTCATCGGGGCTGAGATACAACGAGTCGTTCGACCCGTATGCTTGCATACTGGCCGCGAGCAACAAAACGCCGATTGCATACAGCTTAGATTTCATCAACCTGCACGTGCATTTCGACCACACGCTTGTCAAGGAGTGCAGGGAAATATGCTACCACATCGCTCGGCTTTGGTCGTCCGCCAGAGAAACCTGTAACGCTTGGTGGACCCGTGAGGATGAGCGGAGCGAGTTCCTTGCTGAATCGTTCAATCGCAGACTTATCGTGTCCGCGCACTCCGATGCGCATCATCACTTCATTTGGCTCGATCTGCTTAGCGATTGGCCCATGGCATGCGTTCAGACCTACATACTCGGTACGAATCTCGTCGAAGGACAGACCCAGCATCTCGAGTCGCTTACGGAGGATAGCATCAGCGGCTTGCGCCTTTTCATAGGCATCTGGCGCTGAATACGTCAGCGAGCCAAATGCAACGAATCCATCAAGGTAGCTAGCGCTCACCTTGTAGGATGGCGTATATGGCTTACCTGTGATGCCATACACGCGCACGCGGTCGTTGCCCAGATCTTCAAGATGAATCGATGAGAAGTCGGCGATACAGTCAGGTGTAATATACATCGTCGGGTCGCCGATCTCGTACATCAACTGCTCACTCACGGTCTCGCGCGTGACTGCCCCACCAGTACCTTCATGCTTGGTTACGACGAATGAACCATCTGGATACGCCTCAATAATCGGGAATCCCACATCGTGCATGTTCTTCAATGAGCGCCAATCTCCGAGGAAATTGCCACCACTGGCCTGTGCACCGCACTCGTTGATGTGTCCTGCAACAGTTCCTGCGGCAAGGAGGTCCCAGTCTTGCTCGCCCCATCCGAACTCGTGAATCATTGGAGCGAGTGTTAGTCCAGTATCGGTTGTGCGACCTGTAATGATAATCTGTGCACCTTGGCGCAATGCTTCAACGAGTGGCCATGCACCAGTGTAAACGTTTGCACTGAGCAAGCGATCTTTTACAGATGCGATCGGCTCATTCGTCTCCATGTGTCGAAGCTCATGCCCCTCATCCACCAGCTCACTGATACGCGGGAGGATATCATCGCCCGTTACCACACCGATCTTGAGTCCTTTCACACCGAGCTTTCGCGCAACCTCAAAGATGCGATCGCGAGCAGCAATTGGATTCACACCGCCGCCGTTGGTAATCAGCGTGATGCCGCGCTCAACGAGGTATGGGAGAATTTCTTCGCATACGTCTACGAGGTCACGTGCATAACCAAGGTCTGGATTACGCATCCGCTGCTTCTGCAGGATAGACATCGTGACTTCCGCCAGATAGTCCATCACGAGGTAGTCGATCGGACCACGTGATACCTGTTGAAGTGGAGCACTTTGAAGGTCGCCCCAAAAGCCCTGACCAGACGCAATCCGGATTGATGATTTCATGTCGATGATTACTGTGATGAAGAAGTGGTTCTCTTCGTGGTTCCGACGTAGAAAATTTCAGCCCGTGAATTTGCACGGACGATCTTCTCCAGGGGGCCAACAGAGAACGCAAAAATACGGAATGTCACAGGCCCATAGACCGCGTCGATCACCGTGACCGCAGTCCAAAGACGTTCCGAACGGAACGAAACGGTGATCATTGCATCATAGTGCACGGCCGACTGCCCCGAGCGCAGTAACGGGCGAACAAGCACGCCCTGCGTGGTCAGTCGCGTCCGCTGAAACACAACGCGGAGGAACATCTGTGTTGTCTGCACCAACAGAATTAGGGGCAGCGCATACAAGAAGATCGATTCATGGGGCTTGGAGTACATCACGCCCATGAGCAGAACAGTACAGAGTGCTACCCCAACCGCCAATAGGATGCCTGGAGCACTCACATACGAGGCCCGCTCCTCTCCGAACTTGAGTCGACGCATATCAAGGTTGTCGAGAACCTGTCGATATGCCAGTGCGCCAAAGAGAAGCACTGCGAATGCGAATGCGACATATGCACCATGAAAAAACAATGTCCAATCCACCGTCCTACCCACGAAAAGGTGAATGAAAGTCACGAACGGACGGCATATTTGCACTCATGGATCCCCTGTCACAACGGTTTCTCAGCGAGCGTCAGCGGCGAGGCCTTTCAATTCGCGAGCTCGCAGCCACAACGAAGATACGTGAGCCATACATAGAGGCACTCGAGCGCGGTCGATACGACGTGCTTCCGGCTGTCTATGTTCGTTCGTTTATACGAACACTTGGCAGTGCGCTGGGAATTCCCGCAAGTGAACTTGCGTCCCTCATGGCATCGACGTTCGACGATCAGCAGGATGCCGGTGAGCGCCTCCCGGCGTATCAGCCGACGCCACCTCCACGCGAAGCGTCAATCTCTCTGAGCCAAGCTGCTCAACGCACATCTGATGCAGTCGTTGCTTCGGTTGAGAAGGTTCGCGCTGCGACGCAACAACCAATGCAGCAGCTTCAGGACGTGTCGGCACGTGTCCCGCGTCGGGCATTGATTGGCGGAGGTATTCTACTTGCCGTGCTCCTGCTATGGTTCGTGATTCGCATGGTAGATTCATCGTCGTCCAACGATGCAACTGGCGAGGATGTTCTTCAGGTTGAAGATCCAACTGCAATAGCTCCCACCGACTCGATCATCTTGACTGCAGTCGCGCAGGACACTGCGTGGGTAAGCATAACCATGGATGGGACACGATCGCAGCAGATCGTGGTAGTGCCGGAGACCGACTATCGCTGGAGCGCGATGGAGAAGTTTGTAGTCTCAATCCAAAACGCCGGTGCTGTGCAGTTCTTCCGCAACGAGATGCCGCTGCCGGTGTTTGGGAAGGCTGGCGAAGCCGTTCGCGAGGTGAAGATCACGAGGAAGGACGTTACTGCCTCGAACACCGCATATAAGCCACCAACGCAACAAGCTGCGCCTCCGAAGCCGGCACCGAAGCCAGCACAGGCTGCGCCAGCGAAGCAAACGCCAGCCATCGCAAAGAAGCCGGCACAAGCACGCCAGCGAGTGACAGCTCCTCAGCGAGGACGCCTTCAAGCTGCAAAGCCACAGAGAAAGCCTCAACAACAAGTGCGCAAGCCAGCCACAACGCGACGTCGCCAGGCGATTGAACAGCCGATTATTACGCCTGCTCCACGTCAGCCGATTCGTCGTTAATCAACGTTAGCTCACCATTGTGCGCGCACGATATCGTGAACACGCACGACACCGACGCATCGTTCTCCGAACATCACGGGTACTGCGCCTATCTGTCTGTCGCGACGTTCCATGAGCTGCAGTGCGGCATGAAGCGTGTCTGCTGCTGATACTACGACCGGCTGCGATGTCATAACTGCACGTACAGGCATTGCCATGAGTCCCTCTGACGTCGCTACCAGGCGTCTCACATCGCCGTCAGTGAGAATGCCCTCTAACGCGCCCGCGTCATCCATGACGCACACAATCCCAAGAGCTGTCTGAGAGAGGACTTCGACAGCATCTGATACAGATGCTGATGTGCCGACACGCGGCAAAGCATCACCACCATGCATCACCTGCTCCACTGTGCGCAGGAGTGCAGAACCGATACCCCCCTGCGGATGTGATCGCTGCAAACGCTCTACGAGATCCCCTGTTTGGTGTGCAGCGGCAACGCTCAAGAGATCCGCAAGAATCAGAGCTTGCGTAGTGCTCGTCGTTGGAAGAATGTTGTGCTGATCGTATTCGTGGACACAAGGAGCAACGAGCTCAATAGTAGCAATTGAACCCATGGTTGTCGTCTGGCGTGACGAGATAGAGATCACTGTCATTCCTAACTCAAGGACCAGCTTCGTCAGATGTACGATCTCAGCTGTCTCCCCGCTCTTCGAGAAAGCAATCAGCACATCGGAGGGTCTAAGCATACCTAAGTCGCCATGTAGAGCATCAACTGGATGCAAGTAGACGCCAGGGATGTGCACGCTTGTGAGAGTGGCAGCCATTTTTCGCGCTATGAACCCTGACTTTCCAAGTCCGGTCGTGACGACCTTTGACGCTGAAGCGATCTGCTCAGCTGCATCACAAAATGAATCGTTGAGCTGTTGTTCAAGGTGCGCGAGGGATTCTCTCTGCCACTGCAGTCCACTGCGCGCATGATCAAGAAGTTGAGTGCGTTCCATAGTGCAATCTCGTAATTAAACAGCGAAAGCCCTCGACACGATGTGCCGAGGGCTTTCGGATGAGTCAGTCGTATCGCTTAGCGAACGATCGTAAGTGTCTTTGAGAGTGTTGTCTCGCCAACAGTCAGCTTGTACATGTACGAGCCAGATGCGACATCCATGCCGAGGCTGTTACGACCGTCCCACTCAACAGCATATGTTGATGTGGCGCCAGCGACGTTGTTGTCATAGACTGTGTGAACGAGGTTACCCATCATGTCGAACACTTCGAGCTTAACCTTTGCGCTGAACGGAACGTTGAAGCTAAAGGTTGTCTTGCCATTCGTTGGGTTCGGGAAGTTGTCGTCGAGCGCAACTGCGTTTGCTGAACCGAATTCAACATTCACAACGTTCGAGAACGACTGAGCACCATCTACGTCAACCTGACGGAGGCGATACTCATACTTTGTAGCAGCAGCAACGTTTGCATCGAAGTACTTGTAGTTCGATACTGTTGTTGCGTTGCCAACACCAGCAACGTAGCCAATTGACTGCCATGGGTTTTCGATCGAGCTTGTGCGATCAACACATGAAAGCGATGTAGCTGTTGCGAGGTTCGTTACTTCCTTCACTGAGCGACGCTCAACGTGGAAGCCAGCATTGTTCTTTTCCGTTGCTGTTTCCCAGAAGATATCGACGCCCTTTGCACGTGCCTTTGCATCGAAGTACGTGAGTTCCACAGGAACACCGCAATCAACAAAGACAGGTGGGCTAGCGAATGAGCGGTTACCGAAGTATGGACGAAGCATTGGGATCCATGAACCACGTGTGAACGTAGCATAGCCAAGGCTTGTACCCATAGCGTCGAGGTGTGGATAGCCAGGGTTACCGATTGTCGGTGCGAATGGCACCCAGTCACCGCTGAAGCGTGTGAGTTCGTATGCGAAACGGTTATCGTTCAGGAGTGCACCGCTACGCTGACGAACACGGAAGTTCTTGTCAACAAGAAGTGTACGATTACCGATACCAAAGACAGGAACGTCAGAGTAGAGTGTTGTAACCATACCCATGCGTGACTCAGAAGCGCCAAGCTCATAACCTTCAGTACCCATCTGTGCAACCGATGCCCAGTACTCACCCGGTGGGATAACCACTGGAGCTGCGAGGAGGTATGTTACATACTTGCCGAACTGAGGCTCTGTGAATGCGCCTGTTTCGTCTTCACCACGACGACGGAGGATCGTCGAATTAGCGATACGGTCATCGCCTGGAAGACCACCCTGGTCGCGATAGAGAGAGAACGAAATGTTCAGGACGTCCTGGTTGAGTTCCGCCCAGTATGCCTGGTAACCAATAACGGTGTCCTGAGAGAACAGTGTGAAGCGCATTGCAATCTGACCAGAAGCGTTACCAGCGTCTGCACCGAACATGTCGTTCGCACCAACACCAGCTGGGAATGTACCCCATGTGCTGCCTGATGTGTACTGCGCTGTTGGTCCTACAAGTGGCGACTGCCAGCCTGAACCAGCTGCACCTGAAGATGCACCACGGTGATTGAGACCCTTACCAGAGATGCCAGAGAACTGAAGCTTCGGCACATCGTTCGTTGAATTCGTTGGATTGTTCTCGTATGAGAACGACGGACCGAATGTCATGCGGAACGTTGTGAACGTTGAATCGTTCAGTGTATCAAGGTCATTTCCTGGGAAGAAGATGCGACCTGTGATCTTGTAGAGACCTGGTGTTGTCGTACGGAAGTTCGCATCTGGGAACGGAAGAAGAACTTCGCGATTTCCAGCAAGCGTTGGAACAGTAATCGTACGGCAATAGATCTGCTGGAATTCGTTTCCGTCAGGCTTGATTTGGAGACGAACCGAGAACGCAGGAGCTGCGATGTTCGTGTTGTTCGAGAGCTTCACGCGAACTGGGACGCGTGTTGCCTGCGATGCAGGAGCCATCGTGTATGGCCAAATCAGCTGGATGTTTGAGAACTCAACGTCTGTCACTTCGTCTGGGTAGAGGATCTTCACGTTATCGATGAAGAAGTTGTCCTCGTCGTCAGCTGGGTTCGGAGGTGTCGAGTTGTTCAAGCAGCGAGCACGGAGACGGAAACGGAAGTTACGAGCACCTTCGTTGACCCAGCGAAGTACTGTGTCTGGGATTGGGATCGTGACCTTGAAGTATTCGAAGTCCTTACCGTCGTCGAAGAGATCTTCACGGAAACCACCGAGTGGCTGTGTCGCTGTGTTCTCCTGCTGCAAGTTGTAGTCATTGAGGTCATAGCCACGTGCATAACCACCACCACCCCACATACGGAATGGCTGGAGGTAACGTGTACCGCGGTTTTGAGGATCGAGTACCCACTGTTGGATGTTTGTGATGCCATTCAACTGATCGATGGACGGACGTGCAAACTCAACCCACAGTTCATCTGGGTTACGATAACCTGGTGTGAAGCCGTTCACAGCAAGCATGTTGACGCGGTGCTCAGGTCCAATCAGGCGGTTGTCCGAGAAGCCACGACCAATGTTCGTGAGCTTACCAGTACGCTGATACGAAATCGAGAGAACGGCGCGCTTGCGGCGTGAAAGGTTGATTGGGAACGAACGGAGTTCGTCACCACCGTACTGACCAACTGCAGGAATATCACCGTTCGACAGGTTCACGCGGTTCATGCGGATGACCGGTGACTTGAGACGGAAGATGTCCGAGTTCTTTGCAGGTACTTCACCACGAGGAGGTGGTGGGTTGTTCGTTACTTCATCACCGTCAACAACGTCTGTTTCGATGTTAACCCACTTCAGAACAGATGGCATAGCAGCGCCACCAACGAGGTGGAACTCGTTCACGTCATCGTTGAAGTCTGTAAGACGGCGCATCACGAAGACGCGGATAGATGTTGTATCGTCAAACGGCCATTGGTCGCCAATCGGCTGATTGAGGGAATCCTTTGGCTCAGCGATAACCGTTGTGAGCAAACGACCAATTTGGTCGTCGATGAACTCGTTTGGCTCGAATGGAGGGAAGACAACCTTGATGAATTCGTACGGAAGTACGAATGTACCAGCTGCCTGATATGCAAGGTTGTTACCGTTGATGTCACAGCGATAGATGCCCGAGATTGTTGTATCGCGCAGAGCTGCGTCTGTAACTGCCTTCGATGTGTTGTACACAATCTTGCCTGTAGCCTCGTTCACGATGCGGAAACGCACCTTGAAGTTGATACCTTGAGCTGTGTAGTTAACACCTTGTGGACCTTGAACGTCATTCGTCAAGTTTTGAACAATCGCAACTGGCTGGATAGCGCCGAGGCGGATATCACCAGCAAGAAGTTCGTAGTTGTTCGCTTGAGCCGTTGGCACGACAACCGAAAACGCAAGATTCGCGTTCTGGTTCAGTGCACGTACACGGTACGACACGTTGATAACGCGAAGCACGTTCTTGTACTGCTTGAACTTGATAGCAAGGAAGTCCTTTGGTACCGTGTTGTCATCATTACGTGCGCTAACTGCGCGGATACCGCCGTCAGCTGCTGTATTGACGTTGTGGAGGTACTCTGTTGACTGCTGATACTTCAAAGCATTGAAGTCGAGGATCGTGCTTGCAGGCATTGCAACTGGGAAACCACTCCAGTTGAGACGACGAGCTGGACCCGTCACACCAACTGTTGAATTACAACGCATCCAGACTGTTGCTGGGTGCGGCTGCAGAGCGTTACGTGGCGCAATACCGAAGAAGCGCTCGTACTGAACAACAACAGAGCTGTCATTGCGGTTGAGCGATACTTGGAGCGAGAAGCGATAGTGCTCACCAATACCTGGACGGTTGTTTGCTGCGAACGTTACGTTGTGTGTAACACCACCGACGACAGCCGTCTTACCACCGATAGGTGTGAGGTTGACGTAGTAGATAACCAGGCGGTCGTTTGATGGCGAACGCTTATAGTACACCTTCGAGAAGTCGTCAACTGCGCTGTTTTCTGTGTTGTACACAGAAACTTGGAGGTCGTCCCACGCCGGTGCAATCACCTGTGGAAGACGGCCACCAAACAACGACGAGATGCTCTCGAGACGCATGTTCGCACCCGAGCGGATACCAGCTGTAGCGTTCGTAGGTGCTCCACCTGTTGCAATCTGGTAGCCCCAGTCATCGAGCGTGACGTCTGTTGTACCGTCACCTGTACGTGTACGTGTGTCGTCCGATGCAGGATCGTACGATGAGAAGACACCAGGTGTTACCTCAAGACGCGTGCGAGTCGTTGGGAAACCAAAGTTGTCGTACTCGTAGAAATAACGACGATTCGTCAGAAGGATGAGACCGTTCGTCGAAACGTAGAACGAGTCTTGGCGAACACCGTTGAAGTAAAACGGGAAGCCAATAGAAATTGGCCCGGCGAACGCATCGTTCGTCGAGTCATTCACATTGGCTGGGTTACGGAAGAACGCCCATCCACCATATGTGTTCTGTGTTGGGTCTGTCCAGTACGTTGCCGCAAACTGGCGAGGGCCAGAAACGATTCGACGCCACGTACCAGGCTCGGTAAGTGTGTCAACGAATTGAGTCGGGTCGGGACGCCAGAAATCTGGTGCTTCGTCATCCGAGTCGACAAAATAGTACCCCGTGGAGATCTGTGGGGAGAGTCGCGAGTTGGCGGCCGTTTCAGTGAACGGACGCGGGTAGGAGGACACAGGTGCCCGGCTACCACTCTTTCGCAACACATCCTCACCATCTTTCCCGTCTCCGGCGAAGGCAAGCGTGCTGCCAACCATAGCCGTCATGAGAGCAAGAAGTAGGAGTCTGCGGCTCATGCAAACCTCTGTTAAACAGTGAACAAGTACGAAAAGTAAAATTCGATCAGTTTCCCAGTGAACAAGGCATAACACACCCCACGCGGTGCAGGGAGCGTCCGATAAAATTGTGATTTCGATCGGAATTGTCAAACATTTTCTTCACACAGCCTCAATTATTGTCGGTTTTTCTACACACGTGGGCCGT
>JAURNF010000198.1 GCA_030830285.1 Candidatus Kapaibacterium sp. | reverse complement strand
TCATCGCGTTCGGAGAGGAAGTGCTCGGTGGTGTACTGCGTCGGACCAAGGTGTTGATCAACGCGCCACTCATCGGGCTGCATGTGTTCGCACGTCGTGGCACCACACTCCTGCATCACCATCGCGATGTTGTCGCGCAGCGTGTGAAGGTTATCGGGATCGCCAATGCGGATATAGCGCACGGCATGACCCCGTGCGCGGAGGGTGTCTGCAAAGCGACGCATCGCAGCAAAGATTGCCAGTACCTTCTGCGCATGATGTCGCACGTAATCAGTTTCGCTGCGCACTTCCATCAACACATACAACACTGACGGATCGACTGTCGCAAACCACGAGTGATTCGGATTCAGTTGATCACCGAGGATCAATCGCACGCAGGCATGATTACTCATCGTTGTGCGCTCCACGTGCGCGTGTACGCACCATCAGCGTCGTACATCTCACGCTGCTTCTCTACCGAGAAGCGACGCCCACCGCGTGGGTCCGCGCCTGATCCTGCGATGTACGTCCAATTGCCCACGTTCGACGCAGGATCGTAGTCGATCAGTGTCATTGCGAAGAATGCCTCACCCACCTGCCACGGAATGTTGCGCTCGTACATGCAGTAGCTCGCAACGATCTGTCGCATCCGATTACCCAGGAAGCCCGTTGCATTGAGTTCGCGCAGACCAGCATCGACGAAGCTGTTACCAGTGGATGCCGTTGCCATCATCTGCCAGTAAGCATCTGTGCGATCAACATCGTGATGATCACGTGTGCGGTGCTCGCCCCGTAGCGCAAAGAAGTCGCGCCACATCAACTCAAACCAGAGCCAATACGTACCATCGTTTGCGCCGTATTGTACCTCGTATGCTGCAAGATCTGTTGCGATCCGTCGTGGTGAAATGCAGCCCCATGTCAGCCACGGTGAGAGCTTGCTCGAGTAATCCCAACCAAGCAAGCCATTGCGCGTTTGCTTATACGAATCAGGCAGACGTCGATCGCGATACTGTTGCCAGTGTGCACGCGCAGCGCGTTCACCGCCTTGTGCGATCATTGGAACATCGGGCACAATGATCGTCGGACACACCACACCATCAGGTAGTGGTGGGAGTGACGTGACGGGATCGATCGGTGGTGATGTACGAACGCCTGCTGCTTCAACGCGCTGTCGGAACGGCGTATAGGTATGCGGCATTGCGGCGATGTCGAACGGCAGCAGCGCATCATCGATCATCCGCGGCGGCTCGTTATAGCGATCGCGGACATTGTCAGGGGGCGCCTCATGCACAAGGAGCAGATCCGACCCCAACGCGCGGAGCGAGGACTGCATATCGGCAAGTGACGCGAGGAGGAATGCTTCTTGGTGCGGGCTTCGCTGCACCGACGAATCCAGTGCAAACACCGGCAGCAAGCTGTCCTGGGTTTGCGCGGCGTGTGCGAGCAACGGATTATCGTCAAGACGAAGGTGGCGTCCGAGGTGGAACGCATGCGGATGCATTGCATTGCTCATGCCTTACGCTCCTTCCTACACCGATCGGAGCAGTACTTTACTTCGTCCCACACGCGTTCCCACTTCTTGCGCCACGTAAAGGGGCGTCCACACGCAACGCATGTCTTCGACGGCAGATTGAGCTTCTTATGCATGCATCGACCAACAAACTCTGGTAATTTGCAGTTCCGTTTACAGGGGGCTCGCAGAATGATTGCATGGATACGCACGCTGTGCCTAGGGGTAGCGTGCTTGAGTGTCGTACCGTGTTTCGCGCAAGATCAGGATGTCTATCGATCGATTGCCGATGCATATCGTGCAGGTGATGACGATCGTTGTGTGCGTCTGACGATGTATGCGTTGTACGACAAACCGGATTCGTCGCACATCTACTACTACATCAACGTATCGAGCAACTACCGCATTGGCGACTTCGATGCTGCTGCGAAGTATCTCGCGTACATCACACCGCAGGATTCGTTCTACCTTGCCACGCGTGCCATAATGCATAGCATGGCAACGCGCGACCCAGGGAGTGCAACAGCTGCGCAGTGCGACAGTATTCAACACGATCTGAATACAGCACAGAATCGTCGTGATAGCGTTGCATTGCTTGAAGCGCTCATGATTGCGAATCATCACGGTCCAACACCGAGTGCTGCGCTCCCGCATGCGCTGTCGCTTGTTGACCTCGACCCGTTATCGACGCCTGCGTGGCTCTACCTAGTACGCAAGGGCGTCACAGGGTACGACGTCGAACTGCGCACGAAGCTCTACTCCATTGTCGATACCCTGCAAGCACGTCCAAGTGACATCGGGTTACGTCCAGTGATGTTGTATTGCGCAATCATCTCAGCCATTGCCAGTGATGACATTGATCGTACTCTGCGGCACGTGACCGATCTCCAACAGATCTGTCAGAGGCCATCCAAGGACTTCCAGAAGCTCATCGCCTCGCTCCGCAAGCTTTCCCGCAGTCAGCGCGGCACACTCATCGCCAGCGCCGTCGCAGGCTCCCCCGGCGTCTCGCGTTGGATACACTTTGCATCGATGCCGAGGGCAGTACGGTTTAGGTTTTGAGGTGTATGTTCGTGCAACGACACTATCCAGGGCTGCAACATGGCACAGGTCTTTTCCCTCGCGTTCTGGCAAACACAGCTGCAGACGCTCACGCAAACGGTTCGGTTGTTTCCGCGCGAGATCGCGCTCGCAGCAATCACAACGATTGCAACAATCGTACACACAGAGTCGGGTTCCGAGGGCGTAACACTCGCCCAACGTATCGCACTTGCTAGTGTGATCTCGATGAACCTGTCATTCTCACTGCACATCATTCGTAGTGCTGGACGCATCTCGATTGCGACGGATTTCATTGCATGGATCGTCGGCACAGCAGGTATCGGATGGATCGTCTCCTGGATTGACTTCAACATCGCACTTGGCGTTGCGACGTATGCATACATGGTGGTTGCGATTCACGCGCTCGTGATATCAAGTTGGATGGCCTATGGGACAGCAGAGCGGTTTTGGAATGCGAACATGCGCATGCTGTATCGCGCGATCATCGCACTGCTGTTCACGAATGCACTTGAGTTAGGCCTTTCACTTGCAGTGATTGCACTGCGTGTGTTGTTCTCAGTCACAGCACTCCCGACACTCGAGATACACATCAATATCTCTGCGTTGTTGTTTGTGTCTGCACTGTTCTTCTTTAGCGGACACCAGAAGTTGTCGGAGCTTGATGACGAGCCACGCGTGTATAAAGCGATGGAGATCTTCATTCGCTATGTGCTAGTGCCCCTTATCATGATCTTTACGGTGATCCTCTGGGCGTATGCGATCAAGCTTATCGGCGATGGACTCGTACCAGAGGTCACGTACTACGTGTTATGGCTTGTAGGATGTACGATTGCAGCGCTGCTGTTCTCATGGCCGTTGCGAGATAATCCAGCATTCCCATGGCGACAACTCCATCGATGGGGCTTGCTCTCGCAATTGCCGCTATTGGGCATTGCCGCGTGGGCATGGTCGACGCATCTGATGAACAACGGCATCACGTATGAAGGCTTCACAACAGCGGCTGTACTTGCGATTGCAACGCTTACCGCGGTGATCACCGTCGTAACGCGACGCTTCGACATTCGCATTGTTCCGGTGCTGACGCTGATCATCATCGGCGGCACAACGATTGGTCCGCTAAGTGTAACGTCTGTGGCGGAGCGCTCACTGCGCGCACATGGCAAGGAAGATCAGCTCAAGGATTGGTCACCCGTTGGACGTGCCAACTATCGGAGCTCAAACGGCAATCGCATCGTACAATCACTCGTGACGGATTCAGTCTGGCAAGGGGCATTCCGCATCGGCAACTATGCCGACTCGGTGGATGTAACCGCACGTGATGACCGTGGCACCGTTGTGCGTCTCGCCAAGGGTTCCACCATCGTACGTGTGTGGAATCCGTCACTGCCCGACACCATCCGATTTGACGCTGTGAAATGTCTCGTCGGTGATACCGAAACCCTCCGTCCGCTCTCACTCACGAGCGCTGGGAAATCCGTATCCGTGCTCTGCACCGACCTCTCACTCAAGCGTAATACCACCGACAGCGCGTGGTCGATCACATTGATTGATGCAATGGTGGTGGTGCGGTAGGGGTACCTCTGTAACTTTTTCTGCCCGAACTGCGTTATGCGGACGTTACCACATACCCAATACTGCCGTATATGAACACGTTGACCCGTCTCTCGCTCGCTGTTGCCTGTTTCATCCTCACGATCGTGAGCGCCTCGGCGCAGTTCGACACCACCCGTGTTGATCTGCTGCTGTGGGGCAAGCTCGTAAGCGCCACCCCAACAAGCATCGTGATCGATGCAACCCGTGCCGACGGCACAACAGGCCAGGCGTCGGTGCAAGTGACGAGTGCCACGCAGATTGGTGGGTGCACGCTCGATAGTGTGCAGCCGGGCACGTATACCCTTGTTCAGCTCAACCCATCAGCAACAACATCCGTTGCTGACTTCATCAAGTTTGATGGGTGCGCCCCTACTATCGCGTTCATGGGACGTGTCGAGAGCACTACCGCATCGGGACTGCGCATCACGACATCGCAAGAGAGTGATCTCGGTGCAGCAGGCACATCAGTTGATGTGGCGGTCTCTGCCTCTACGTCGATCTTCACATGCGATGGGTATCCGCTAGGTCTTGCCGAGATAACGCCACTCACAGAGGTATCTGTCAACGGCGTTGGTTCTGCTGCGAGCTTCAGCGCAACAGCGATTCAGACATTTAATGATTGTTCGCAGACGGTTGGCGCTGAGGCAACGTTTGTTGCATATCGCGACTCGCTGTTCATCGTTGCGATCACAGCTACGTCCGACACACTCGAACTCAAGACCGGTCGTGCATTTTCTGGTGTGCCCGTTGACTCAGGTCTGGTGATCTTCTCGTGCGATGGACGCATGCTTTCGGTTGATGAATTGGCTGCTGGTGATCCACTGAACATCGTCTACCTCGAGAACCCACGTCGCGGCAACTACCTCCAATACGCACAGCTTCAGCGCAATTGCCCAACACATGTCTCCGGCATGATCACTGCAATTGATGGTGACGACGTCTCCGTTACGAGCTATGGTACCGTGTACACAGCCACAGTAACGAACGACACATATGTGAAGAGTTGCACCAAGCAGGAATCTGCACGCGACGATCTCCGTGTCGGGCTGACGGTGAGCGCAACAATTCTCAACGAAGCGAGTGCACCAACCTACAGCTCGATCAGCATCCTTGATGACTGTTCCTTTGCATTCTACATCCAAGGCACTGTTACGTCAGTTACGGATTCTTCGATTGCCGTATCTGGATTTGGACGTGACGGTTCTGAGCAAACACTCGAGTTGACGTCGACTGCAGGCACACTCGTAACGAACTGTCTTAACGAGCCACAGCCACTCTCACTTGTCCAGCCAGGCAACACCGTTGGTGCCTACTACAGCCTACGTGAGGGTCAGACCATTGCTGACTTGATCGTGGTCATGGATCCTTGCACGATTGCCTACATCGGCGGAACGATTCAAGGCGTAACCGCAACGTCTGTTGACCTGTTTGCAGACGGACCACAGGCAGTAGTGACACTGGCGTACAACTCGGCAACAGTCTTCTCGAATTGCGCTGGCGAGGCCATCACGCTCGACAGCTCGATGATTGGCAAGACGCTCTTTGGTGTGTACAACACCGCGTCTGACCCAGCACTGTTGACGTCAGCAACGATCAATGTTGGGTGTCCAGCCTACGGCTCTGTAGAGGGTGTGGTCGTACTTGCTACCGACTCTTCGATTGCCGTACAAACAACAACGGGTCTTGAGGATTACTTGCGCTCAGCATACGTGTCAGTATACGACACACTCCTCCAGCCACTCGACTGGAGTGAGGTAACGGCGGGTCGCACGGTATGCATGACGGTCGACGAGCAAGCACGCATTGCGTTGCGCGTCTTC
>JAURNF010000197.1 GCA_030830285.1 Candidatus Kapaibacterium sp. | reverse complement strand
CACAAGCCGGTGCCGACTTCATCAAAACGTCGACGGGCTTTTCAACCGGGGGAGCAACGTTAGAAGATGTGCGCTTGCTCCGCGAACTCGTCGCTCCGTCGGTGAGTGTTAAGGCGAGTGGTGGCATTAGGGACCGTGAGACAGCTCTCGCAATGATTGAGGCAGGCGCTACGAGGATCGGCACAAGTAGTGGGGTCTTGATCGTTAGCTAACTCAAATGCACGGGGTCGATTAGGAAAAGCGTGTTGCAACACATAAGTTTGTGTTGTTACAAATTGAATTCCATCCACCCCTGCAGGGAGTATCTCATGGCTACATGGTCAGTCGATCCAGCGCACTCAGACGTTCAGTTCAAGGTAAAGCACCTCATGATCAATACAGTAACGGGCGATTTTGGCTCGTACAGTGTTGACGTTGAGAACACTGCTGATGACTTCAGCGATGCAACAGTTCGCTTCGAAGCACACATCAACAGCATCAACACGAAGAACGAGATGCGCGACAATCACCTGAAGAGCGATGATTTCTTCAACGCAGAGAAGTTCCCAACGATGTTATTCGTTGGTAAGGGACTTGCAGGCAGCGGTGAGAAGCGCACAATCACAGGTGACCTCACGATTCGTGATGTCACACGTCCGATTACACTCGATGTGGAAGTTGGCGGACAGATGGTTGACTTCTACGGCAACACAAAGGCAGGCTTTGAAATCGCAGGCCAGATCAACCGTCAAGATTTTGGCCTTACATGGGGCGCTGTCACAGAAGCCGGAGGCGTTGTTGTATCGGATACTGTGAAGCTTGCACTCAACATTCAGCTCCAGAAGAACGCATAAGTAAGGTACGTGTATGCAACGCCCCATTCGCATCGTAACACATTCTCTCATGACAGGCGTTGGACCGCTCCGCGTAGCGCAACCGTTGCCTGTGCATGCACTACGGAATGTCGATCCGTTTATCCTGCTGCACCACGCAGGACCGCAGACGTTTGAAGCGGGTGGGGCGGTGCATCGTATTGATCCACACCCACACCGTGGATTCGAACCTGTAACCTTCGTATACAAGGGAAGCGTGCTGCATCGCGATTCCCTTGGCAACGAGGGCACAATCCATGCTGGCGAAGTACAATGGATTACGAGTGGTAGTGGCATCATCCACAGCGAGGGTCCGACGGCTGAAGTTCAACAGAAAGGCGGAGAACTCGAGCTCATCCAACTCTGGGTGAATCTTCCAGCATCGAAGAAGATGATGACGCCGATGTATCAAGAACTCCGGCGGGAACACATGGCACGTGTTACGGTACTCGACGGTGCGCTCGATCTTGAGCTCGTTTCTGGTTCGTATCTCGATCACGTTGGGCCAGCCGAAACGCAGTCGCCAGTGCTCACAGCCATGGGACATTTCCGCGCAGCACCTGCGGCTACGCTTGCAGTGCCTGCATATGAGCAAGTAGCTATCTACGTGCTCAATGGGAAACTCCGCATCAACGGCGAACACATTGTCGAACGACACTCACTTGTTGCATTCGAGTCTACGGGCGATACCATCGATATTGAGCCACTGACCGATGGATCACTGTTGCTTCTTGCTGGCGCACCGCTTCGCGAGCCGATTGCGATGTACGGTCCGTTCGTGATGAATACCGAACAGCAACTGCACGAGGCGATGCACGATTACTCGATCGGTAAGTTCGGCGTACTTGAAGACTAAAGCGCTTTGCGCTCTTATTGATTCCGCATCACGATCATCGTGTGTTGTGCAGCAATGCCATCTACGGATATGGTCAACGTGTACACACCGTCTGACATTGAATCCGTGCTGAAGCTACCGCTCTTGGAGAGTATTGTCTGACCGAATGGTGTGGTGCGACCGAGGATGTCCGTTGCGGTAATCTGCACCATATGTTCGGCATCGTCAGACAGGACGATAACGAAGTGATCGCGCGCAGGCTGAGGTCTGATCGCAACGAGTGGTCGAGCATCAAACGACACCATGCGCTTGCGTCGCGTAGCGCACACGTCTTCGATGATGATCGATCCGTCATCGTATGTCACTGGCGATTCGAAGTCTTTCCACATGAGACCTGGGGGGCGCTCAAAGAGCACAGCAACGGAATCGACGCGAGAAAGTAGCGGCGTCATTGGAATTCGCACAAGCGTGTCGCTGCGGTTCCATTGTCCACTGATCGAGATAACCAGTTCGTCTGCTTGCCGCGCCACTGACCACGACGAAAGGCTGTCGCTGCCGTTGATGACAAGACATTCGTTCGCTGAGCAACGAACCTGCAATGAATAGTCAGTTGCCACAGTCGAGTCGATCGCAGGCCGCGTGCGAAGCAACACAGGCATCATTGTCACAACATCGACTGCACCGCGCAGGGTAGGCATCACAACGTGTGTGAGTGTCGTGGCCGTGCTGTTCAAGATTGTGGTAGCTGTTCGAACGCAAGGGGAGTCGACAAATACGACGAGACTGTCAATGTATGTGCCGACTAGCTGGCGGAGCTCCACATCGACGATGAGCGCTTCACCAGGTAGTATGACGGCAGGTAGTGATGGTTGCGTGCGTACTGTACGGAATGGTAGTGCAGGGAGAGATACCGACGCGACACGCACCGACGTTGTGCCAGTATTCCTGTACTCGGCACGCAGCACCTGAAGACGTCCGATCACGATCTCTGTAAATGTCAGCGAGTCGGTTGCGGAAAGGTCAACATCCGTTGCAACGCCCTCGAGCGTGAATGAAACCACAGTATCGCATGGCATCAACCGAACGTTTACCGTTGCCGTGTACGGTCCGATCACTTGAGGTGATATTCGGTATGGCACCAAAACGCGACCAACGAAGATTGTCCCTGACGCGAGATCGCATGTCACAGGTCCAGTAACCCACACACTATCGACAGTCCAACTAGTAGAGTCAGATGCAGTCACATCGGCAGACGCATCGATTGATGTGTCGCGGCACATCACAAACTCACGTGGCGTTGGTATATCCTCGACAAGAACACGAGGATGAACAACTTCGCCTTCAAGATCAACCCACATCGTATCGATGCAGGCATCGATTCGTCCGACAAAACCCAGGCGACCATTCCCGCGTGCTGGTGTGGGCCTCCAGCGGATTGCGATCGTCGTTGCGCTTGAATCCGACGGAGAGAATGGCGTAGGCGTCAAGCACTGCACGTCTCCTTGCGCAAGAACTTGGATGATCCGCATTCCGCCAGCAGGAAACGTTAGGTCAATCGTTGTATCGATCTCACCTGAGCGGCATCCAAGAAGTGGTTCCAACGTTATGCTGTCAGGAGCAACACCAAACGAGGCCTCACCACGAGTGATGGTGAACGTCGTTACCATTGTAGTGTCGCACGGCTCGATATCTGCCTCGACTTCAAAGGTGAGCGACGAGAGCGTTGTAGGCAAGTCGATCGACACTGGAATGCGGAGTTTTTCGCCGGGCTTGATTGTAACTGGAACAGCGAGCGTGACAATAGCTCCAGTTGATCGCGAACGCACAGCTCGCACAGTTGCTGGTTTTACTGAATGATTCGTCAGCCACAAGGCGTCCTCAATCTTCACAGAGCAGCCAGGTGCAGTGCGGTTGATTGCAGGAAAGTCGAGATCCCAACCTCGATCAACGGTGATCGTGCATGTGTCTTCGCGAACACAACCGCGTTCGTCGATCACGCGCACAATGTATCGATGCGTTTCGGTTGCGACGAATCCATAGTCAATGGTAGTGCTCACAATTCGACCATCATCGCGAATCCACTGCACGCGTGTAAACGAACCTTGTGCACGTGCACGCATTGAGAGAGGTGTTCCTGGACAAACGACTGAGTCGCTTGGTGCAGTGATCGAGAGATTCGGAATCTGTCCAACGTTCTCAGGGATGACAACATTGAGTGCAGACTGTCCGCTGTTACCTGGCGTTGCGCGATTGATGCGCTCGGCCTCAACAGTCCGCTGAACGTTGAGTCCACATGCGCCCCCTGGCAAAGCATAGGATATTCCCGCTCCGATGCCTGCACCAGAAAAGAGGAACACACCACCAGCACCGCCGGCCCCATTGCCATGAATTGCACCCGTGCGAACATTCCCACCTGCGCCGCCGCCCGCTACAACGGTAAGACCACGCTGAATCTGCACGGTTGAAAGGAACACGGTTCCACCAGCACCCCCGCCACCAGCGCCGTCGTTCCCAGCATCAAAAGCAGTTGTACCCGACGCACCGATTGTTCGTGCCATGCCGATGATCGAGGGACAGCGGATGATGACGATGCCGCCACCATTTCCACCACCTGTGCCGACGCTGTTATTGGTGTGGCCAGCACCGCCGCCACCGCCGAGAAGAAGTCGCGGATAACCATTGATGATCGGTTGCACCGACAACCCGCCGCGACCACCGTTGTCGAAGTAACGACCGCATCCCTCGTATTGTGCGCCCCCT
>JAURNF010000196.1 GCA_030830285.1 Candidatus Kapaibacterium sp. | reverse complement strand
GCCTGCTTGACCAATCTTGTTGTCATTCCCCGAGAGGATTGTACTCGACATACTCGCGGTTATTCTGTTCGAGCTTCCATTGATGATTACCGATGTGTCGCTTGTACCATCGATGCTATTACTATCGCCTGTCACAATTGCCGAGAGTATACCGTCCGCGAGGTTGTAGTTGCCCGACACGACGAGTGCGTAATCATTCGTCGCACGATTACGGTAGCCCGATAGCGTCAGGGCATAAACATCGGAGGTGAGATTGTTTCGTCCGCCAAGGATGGTCGAATGACGCGCTGTCGCGATGTTCGAGTCTCCTCCAACGGCCAGTGACAGCTGACCTGATGACGTGTTACTGCGGCCTGACAGGATTCCAGCATATTGTCCCGAAGCTGTTTGCGACGCAAGTTCTCGACTAGCTTGAGCATCGAAGGCACCAAGTCCTGGCGAACCTTGCGGACCCGACATAAAGGCTGTGCGACGGCGGATGTTGAACGATCCCTGTTGCTGCTCTTCGAAGATCACCGGAACATCAATCGACGGAGCCACGGTCCACTTAAGAGTCGCCGTCGTGCCAAGCAGACTCTCAACTTGCAGCACAGCATTGATGGCTGGCGCTGGCGTTGCAGGAAGCAACAGTGAATAGTCCTGCGTCTGCGACGTAGAGTCTTGGGGAGCAATGAGGATCGTGTTCTTTCTCGTTCCTGCAGCCGATCCACCATCATTCAGGATCAATGTCCGGCCCCGAAGATCACCGCTCTGTTGAGCACACAGCTGGCTCACCGAAGCGACAACAAGAAGCAGTGCAAGTACGATGCGAGTCTTCATCAGTTCGTCATCCTTGTTGCTTTGACATACGATCCCTGAAGTATTCGAATCGTCCCAGTCGAGGTGATGGCACCTCGTAGTTGCAATGTGGACGTAGCCGCACTCACAACAACAATGCCCTTTACGAGCAACGTGTTATCGCGCGTAGCATCTGCTGAGTTAACCGGCAAGTCGAGCACTGTTCCTGTCGTTGACGTCACCCAGTTGGGTGAAAGTGCGACGCCATTAGCACCAACAACTGTCCAGCGCAGCAGTGTGGGTGCTGGTGTTACAACGACGCTCAACTTCAGGCTCGCATCAGCAGATGTGCCATCGTAGGCAATGAGAGCCTCGACCTCATACACCTTCGATGCGACGAGTCCACCTGCACCAAGAGAAGTCAGATCGGCGAGCGTTGTTGTCGATAATGTCTGGTCAGCTGTACTGTACGAGAAGAGCGGCGCTGGGGCTACTGCTTCTGTTGTCCACTCAAGTGTTGCCGTCGTTGCCGTCGGGGCAGGCGTACTCGCGATACGCAGTGCGGCTCCATCGACGAGTGGTATCGTTGATGGCATCGTGTATGTGCGCGTCGACGCCAACCCAAGTGGAGCGAGAAACTCCACCGCATTGGCGTTATCGCTCATCAGACGAAGCAGACGTGTACGTACAGGTAACTGAGCACTCGCATCGACTACCGACGCGAGTGCAAGACAAAGCACGGCCACGCATGCAGCTAGCACACGCCCTGCGCTACAACGATGATTGGTAACGAAACGCACAGTCTTCAAACACTACACAGAACAACCTGGTAGCGCATGAGCTTGAGAGTTTAACCCGTTATACTGTTGTTATGGGATTGGGATAAACATGTACGAGATGCGCTCGCTAGAAAGGAACGGACCCGATGACGAAACCGTATAGGTTGTCCCTGTGAATCCAGTAACAGACAGGATGTTGCCGCTTGGTGAACCACTGATGTCGTACGACGAAATCACAATGACGTCATTCGCATCCGGCGTTGCAGTGAGAGTAATCGTCGCAGTGAATCCGGCATCTGTTGGATCTACTACACCACGTTCGAAGCCAGCCAGTGGATTAGCTACCCATGTAGCCGAGCCACCTGCAGCATTCGATACCAGAAGTTGTCCTGCAGCCGTTGGCTCATTTGTCGATGCTGGGACGTAGAACGTACCGCCACCAGTGATTGATGATAGTGTGTATGTGTGATTTGCTGCGATAGCCTCTGGCTGCACGGTCAGCGTCTGCGTGCCATTCGTGAACACGATTTCTGCTGTCTCACCAGTCTGACCCATTGTGAGGGTATTCGTCGCATCATCCCACTGGAAGCCGATCTCACCAGTCAGCGTATTGGCGTCATTCCAGTACGCGACGTACTTGTTTGCAGGTGTGGTTCCTCCGTTATCGACGAGATCACCATTCACACCGTACCACGAGAGGTCTGAGTTCCCTGCAGTTCCAGCAGCGGTTCGCAGGAAGTACTGTGTTGTGCCTGATGCAACTGGCCATGTGGCATTCGCTGCCGGCCACGTTACCGAGTACGACGTTGTTGTAGCGCCCGCGAGTTGCGTCAAGGTTCCGCTCGTTGAACCGAGGAGTTGCAGCTGACGCGTGCGAACAGGAAGCTGTGCTTGCGCATCAACAGCGCATGCAAGAATGACTACGAGTGTAGTCAGCGAGACAAGAAGACGAGTGTTCATCGTACCACTCCAAATGAAATGAGGAAATGAGAAAGTGTTCGTCATGGATTTTTTACCAGCCAGTTCAGTGATTCATTCGT
>JAURNF010000025.1 GCA_030830285.1 Candidatus Kapaibacterium sp. | reverse complement strand
GTGCTGTTGCGGTTGTTACACCTGACACGCTCACACGCAAGCGCTTCATGGTCACAGACCTTGATGAAATCCGCTTCGACGCAAACGGCGTTGCTACAGGTTACACACCACGCAATGACGTCTTCACATTCCAGACTACAAGCCCACGTGCTGATGAGCGCATGCTCACACGTTTCTACGACAACGTAGCTGACGCAAACAGCAACCGTCAGGGTAGCGGAACTACACAAGCAGGTGACATCCGTGTTACACACCCAGGTACGACGCTCCGTGAGAACGGAACAGGTCTTGGTGGTGCTCTTTACATCTTGGATAGCATCCGTGTCCGCGTTGACACAGTTTCGTTCGACCGTGTTCGCTTCCAGAACAACACAGCCTTTACTGGTGCTGCTGTTTATTCTGACAACTACGATCTCAAGCTTGCTTTCGCACGTACACTCGTTACAGGTAACAAGGCTACATCTGACGTTGGTCGCTCAAACGACACAATTCAGGGTCCACTTGTAAACAACGACAACGTTGCTTCAAGCGATCTTGCTGGTGCAGTTCTCTACGGTGAAGTAACAGGTCCACTCCCATGGTCGACATACAGCTTTGCTGCTAACTCGATCTATGATAACAGCGCTCGCTTCATCATCCGTCTTCCAGATGCACAAGACACTAAGGGTGTTCTTGCTGGCACAACTGGTATCGGTTTTGGTGGCGTTGACACACTCCGTGGTAACTACTGGGGTCGCACAGAAGCAAACGTTTCTACGATCCTTCCAGTATCGCCAAACGGTGGTGCACGTGTTCAAGAAACATTCTTCATCGCTGGTAACGGCAAGACGCACATGCGCTTTGTACGTGAAGCAACAAGCAACGTAACTGATCAAGGTCCGTTCGAATCAGCTTGGCGCTATAACTACAAGCCAATCCCAGCTTGGACTATCCCAGACACACTCCTTCTCTCGGGTCGTATCTACGACATCTTCGATAAGGGCACAGACATCAAGACGGCTGACTATTCAAACCGTCGTATGTCTCCAGTAGAAGACTTCGCAGTTGGTATCCCACCAGTTCTGAAGCTCTACACAGATCCAACATTGCCATCGTACAACAAGTATGTAAAGCGTTGGACTCGTAACCCATTCGATGCTGAGAACTTTGCAGACATTGCTGCAGTGCAGACAGAGTTCGTTGGCAATCACCCAATTGGTTACCCAGTGTTCCTCGAAGCACGTGCTGATTACAGCGCAACTGCAGAAGTAAGCAACAACGATGCTCGCGCAATCAATGAGTCGGTATTCTTCGTAATCAATGAGCGCACGGGTGACTTCATCCGCGTGAACATGGCGCAGAAGAACAACACAGACACAATCTATCGTGCACGTGTTGAACTCGTACCAGACTCAACAAACGGCGGTGATCCAAACATCCGTCGCGCGTACGAAGGTCTTGCTACATACGGTACAGGCGCTACACTCCTTTCATTCCTTGCTGACAATCCTGTTGTTGAAGATTCTTCAGCTCTTCAGGGTCGTAAGTGGGAGGGTTCGACAATTCTTGGCGAACTCGGTGGTAACGGCTTCCGTCTTGCAAACCGTCCAACACTCCCAACATCAAACGCTGTAAATGGCGATGGTGGTAAGGAGACATACTTCGGTGGTGAGCGCTTCCGCGCACTCCCAGTACGCGAAGGTGACCAAGTAACAGTCGTATCTCGTACAATGCTCTGGAAAGAAGGCGTTGTAAATGCTATCAACGGTGGTCTTTCGTTCACAGTTGGTAACAACACAACACCTCCTGTCTTCACTGGTGCAGCTGACACACTCGGCACATCACCATTGATCCACCCAGAAATGCGCAACCGCGTATTCGTAACTGAGAACCGTCTCTACACACCTATCACAGCAGCTCAATCACCACGCGGTGGCGGACGCAGCTGGTTCAACGAGCCACCAAGCTATCCAGCAGATGTAACGGGCAACCCGATCACATCTATGGACGGCTATGAGCGTGACTCGATCTTCACGATCACAGCAGTTGACGTTAACAAGTTCTACGACCCACGTGTTGTAAACGATCCAAACTTCAACGCTCAACTTTCGTACTTCTGGAACATCACAACTGGTAACTCGGCTCTCCGTTACTGGCTGCGCGATACACTCGTGTATGCTTCGAGCGCTAACAACCCACGTTGGGGTGCAACTGGCTACCGCATGCTTCGCGGTCGTCCAATCAACCCGTACATCGTTCCAGGTGGTGAAGAAGTTGAAGTTGCTGCAAAGAACTTCCCGCCAACACACGAGATGATTGATACGCTTCGCAAGTGGAACTTCGACGAAGCATTCATCGCACGTTGGCACTACATCTACCCATCGTATTTCCACGCTCAAGAGTATGACAACAACTCGTTGCCGCTCGACCAGCGCACTCCAGCAAATGCTAACGCTCGTTTCCTCCAGCAGGACACAGTAAACTTTGGCTGGTTGGATTCATCTTCGTACCGTTTCCGCATCCACGTTGTCGATTCGATGCCACGCTTCTTGTGGAACAACGCGACACCAAATGCGAACATGCTCAAGGGTGATCTCACGATCGTTCTTGATCCAACAACAACGGATCCAGGTACATACGACAAGGCAACAGGTACATACCTCGATACACTCCGCATGACGAACACAGCATCACGTGTTGGTCGTCGCCTCACACAGCCAAATGCTGTTCTGAACGAAGTGTATAACGACCCAGCTCAACCACAACCAGACGATCTGAACGTTCAGTTCGTTGCTAACCTCACTGACTCGCTCCGTTTCCGTCTTGACGTGAACACAGATGATGAGTTCGAGGATCTCGCAGCAGTTGACACAAATCGTGCAGTTGTTAAGAAGTACGGTGTGTGGGACTTCCGTTATGGTAAGACATCATACGGCTTCCTCTCAACATCAATTCGTCAAAATCCAGACGATGTATCAGTAGAAGACATCGTTCAAGCACGTCCAAGCTGGATGGCTACGCAGTACATGCGTCGCTATGAGAGCGCTGGCCAAGCTGACCAGTTTGCTGAAGACTTCACAACACGTGGTCGTATCGAAATCCGTATCCCTGGTACGCAAGCTATCGAGCTTCTCAAGCCAGTTAACGATTTCGATCCAGGTCGTCCAATCAACGGTGATTTGAACACTGACACTGTCACAACGATCGTTGTAAACGATGGTCACGGCGGAATCAACTCAATCACACGTCGCTTGTTCGTCAACGTTGTTCCTAAGCTCAATGAGCAAGCAGCTCTTGATTCAATTGCGATCGAAGACATCGACTACAATGTTGATCTCCTCGACTCAGCACGCCGCATCAAGGTATACGATCCGAACTTCGGTCAAGCTCACACGTGGGAACTCATCTACGGTGATGACACACGCGATTCAATTGCGATCGACCCATACTTCCCAGAAGCTGGTCAACTCGTACTTGATGCTAGCCGCAAGACAACTCCAGCATGGTTGAAGATCAACCCAACAAGCGGTCTCCTTTACGGAACACCACGCGTTACAGATCTTCCATATGCAGACACAACAGTTCGCGTAACAGTTGTAGTTACAGATGCTGGTGGACTGAAGGACATGCGCACGTACGACCTCCGTGTCGAAGCACGTAACCATGACCCACGTCTCCTTTCATCACCGATCGTTAAGTGTGTTGAGCAAGGTCGTCCATACTCGGACACAATCCGTGTTACAGACATTGACCTTCGCCGCAAGCAAGCTGACAACGAGCAGTTGACATTCGAAGTGATCGAGCCTGCAGGTAGCTGGACATTCACGCCAGACCGTCTGTCAAGCCCAATTGCTGATACACAGAAGGTGACACTGAGCACAACTGACCTCCAGGGTACAATTGTGAACGGTCGCATCACTATCCGTGTCGTCGTAACTGATCGTCAGGGTGCTAAGGACACACTCACGTATCTCGTAGCGGTTTCAGCGAAGACAAAGTTCGTTGCTGATGTACGCGTTGAGAATACATTCGGTGCGTTCCAGGTTCTTCAGTTCGGTCTCAATGATGTCGAAATCGCTACACGTGGTGACGAGCCAGGTGCATTCGGCAAGCTTGATTCGAACTACTGCGAATACGAATTGCCACCAGTACCATACATCGACGTGTTCGATGCTCGCTGGACAATTCCAAACCGCAACGGTATCCTGCGCAACATCTTCCCATTCTCGACAACAGCAGGTGAAGCAGTATACAGTGCTCGCTTCCAGGCTGGTGGAGAAAACACACAGAGCTCAGCATACTATCCGGTTCGCATTTCGTGGTGCCGCAATCAGATTCCAGCGAAGGATGCAACGAACCCTGGTTCGTACTACATCCGTGACGACGCATCAAATGGAGCTGTGTTTGCGTACAACATGAAGACCGGCGAAGGCCGCTCAATTGCGAACGTTCAGCACGTTGAAGCAAATGGTTGTGACACGATCATCATCAACAACACAGCTGTACAAGGCTTTGTGATTGTCTATGATTACACAACCAGCGTTGATGGCGAAGAAGTCAACGTCAACGAGCTTGCAATTACGAAGACAGCTCCGAACCCATTCACTACATCGACACAAATCACATTCAATGTCCCAACGGCATCGAACGTATCTGTTGAGTTGTACGATGCAATCGGTACACGTGTAGCAACGCTTGCGAAGGACCTCTTCACTGCAGGTAGCCACACGATTGAATGGAACGGCTTGGCAAACGGTGTTGTAATGCCTTCAGGTCTCTACACAATTCGTGTAACAGACGGTACGAAGTCATCAACACAGCAAGTTGTGTTCGTCCGCTAATGCTTTAACGATGGGGTCGGACTTCGGTCCGACCCCACTCTACCGAACCGCAAACAAACAAGTTGTAAATCTTGGAGTCTCTATGAAGAAACAGGTATTAATTGCCTCGGCGATTGTACTCTGTTCGTTCGCGATCGGTGCAGTGGATGGTATGGCGCAACAGATCTTTAACCAGTTTCGCCAGCCTGAACTCGTCGTTGGTCTTCCTTACCGGGACATCGACGCCTGCCCACAGTCGCGTTTGAACAAGCGAGTCGTCGCTCCTTCGCAATTCACGCTGCCACCAACCTTCGTCAATGACCTTGATGATGGTTATGCATACATCCAGTTCCCATCTGGCGTAGTGTACAACTACAACGGTGAGAACTACGGTGGTATCTATGTGTCGATCAATGGTTTCGCCACATTCGACAACACAAAGCTTGTGCCCGCAAAGCAGTCACAAGGTCTCTTCATCAACTCGTCATCATATCCGGACAACGTAATTGCTCCTTTCTGGGGTGATCACCGTTTCCGCACAGCAAATGACATCGTTGGTGGCTATATGCCATCGGAAATCTCATGGGTTGTTGATGTTGATCGTGATGAAAACTGTGACACAATCAAGCCAGTTCGTAACTGCATCATCCTCCAGTGGAAGAACCTGAACATCAACAATGCGAGCATCAACTCGAGTGTTGCAAACTTCCAGGCTCGCCTCTACTTGGGCGGTGATACACGTAACAACCAAGGCGAAATCGAACTCGCATACGGTCAGATCGCTGGCAATCCTTATACATCGAACACTACAGTTGTAACTCGTGGTGCAACGGTTGGTATCAAGGGCAACGGCGGTTTCCCTGGATTCCTTGCTGACTTCTGGAACGGTCTCATGTGGACACCAGCAGCAGGTGCAAACGCTCGTACGGATTCAACATCTATCTGGCAGCCTTCGGGCGGTCGCTCGGATGCACGTATCCGTTTCAACTCGATCATCTATTTGACGTTTGACGTATGGGGCTTTGGTGATGCTGATACATCAGCAGCACAAGGTCAGCGTCACGACAATCTCCCACAGAATCGCCGTGTAACTGCAAACGATGCGCGCGTTATCCTTCGCTCGATTGTTACAAAGCGTCCACTCGACTCTGTATGGAAGCGTCAAGCATACCAAGGTGATGTTAACCACTCTGGTCGCTACTACTTCACAAAGCTGAAGCGCGATTTCTCTGGTGACTCGATCGTTGGCAATCAGATTGTTATCTGGCGCCGCACAATCGACATGGAGCAATTCTTCCCAGGTCAGGGTTCAACACTCACAACTGGCAAGCAAGTTGTTCGCGTTATGTACGAAGGAGACGGTCTGTACGGTGTTGGCGGTAAGGCACCAGACGTGTCAAGCCTCAACCAGATCTACTACGAAGTAACAGAGTATGATGCATCACTTATCATGCGCTATATCTCTGGTCGCCTTCCATACCTCCCATGGATCTACGATACTGATACAGTAGGCCCAGGTGCTGGTAAGGTTTCGATCCAAACTGTTGCAGACAACGTAACATTTGGAACAGCTTCTTCGATCGGCAACGGACTCGTTCGTGTACCAGTGTATGTCAATGCACTTCACACAGGCGCATTCGGTGTACGCTTCGAAACAAACACAGAGGTTGCTGCTGTAACTCCAGTGATCAACGATCGCAACACAGTTATGGCTGATCACGGTAGCGATATCGCTGTAGTAACTGGCAATGGTTCATTCGATCCATCAACACCAGTAGCATACGTAACGATGAAGGAAGGCGCAATGCTCGAGTTCTCGAACATTCGCTTCAATGAGTCGCTCGTTGGTTCACAGACCATCTCGATGGTTGAGAACAATGCTAACTCAGCAGTATCAGTTTACCCGAACCCAACAACTGCAAATGCTTCGATGGCTATCACACTTCCTGAAAACGGAACAGTGACTGTCCGCGTATTCGACGCATTCGGCAAGTTCGTAGCAACAGTGCACGACGGCTTCGCAACGGCAGGCACACTTACAGCAACATGGAACGGTATGGATGTCACAGGCACTCCAGTTGTTCCAGGTACGTATGTGATCCGCGTTGAAGGCGCAGGCGTTAGCGCATCGAACATGGTTACGGTTCTCCGTTAATCAGGTTCGACGACAATGAAATTCTTGGTGACAATAACGCTGGCCGTCCTCGCGGCGGCCAGCGGAGTCACCGCTCAGGACACATTACTGCTTCGTACCTATCGGACAGTTGATGTGTGTTCTTCGGAACGGCGATGGCTGATCGCCCCTTATCTCGGGAACATTCGTTCCGCAGACAGCCTAGCGTCCTTTGACATCACAATTGGATTTGACACAACGAACGTTCGTCCAACGGACGTGTTGAGTGAAAACACACTGTCATTTGGCAGCTATTTCCCGGCTACGATGACACTTGTTGTACCAGGTGAAATGAGAGTATTTGGTTTCAATGTCACATCAAACATGGTAGGTGATAAACCTCTCTTTGCTGTAGCAGGAAACTTTGTCGGTTCATGTACCGACAGCATCAACTTCACATTTCCATGGCCTCCAACATTCAACGAAGAGTTCAAGAAGAAGGTCTCTATTCTTCGCAGTGAGCAAGTGCAAGTGGTCGCTACACCAGAGAGAGATAATCTCCTCGGCGTGAAGTTTGATCGAGATACTGTGAAAATCGACGGGCGTGATTCTGTTCAAACAGTCCAGACTCAGATTATCTTCGGTGCAGCTTCACCGCGAACAGCGATTCTTCGATGGACGATTCTTGACTCGACAAACGTTGCAATTGATAGTGTATCTGTCAATGATGTGGTTTCTTCTGAGATAGCGATTGATTCAATGAGCGCATCGGCTACGGTGCAGTTCACATCGAATCGAAATCCCACTGTTGAACTACACTTGCGAAATCAGACCTCACAGACAAACGCAACGGCGAAGATTGTTAGCAGCATGCAAGTGTTGGACACTTGTGCTTGTGTGACGAGTGGACTTACTGATACGCTGAACGTTTCTTTGACAAATCCGATTGTTTCGGTTTCATCTCCTGTCGATGACAGTAATGAACGATTGCTAGTGACGAATACAACAGCGACGTGTCATTGCAATCATGGGCAGACGAATGAAATCGCAGTGTTTACAGTAACCGGTGAACGGATTGCCTCACAGCGTTCTCTCACAGGAGATGTACACACGATGTCACTCGAACACCTACCACCTGGTCCGTACATCATTGTAGGATCCTGTGGGTCAAAGACCTTTGTGAATCTGAATTTGAAATGAAGAATCTCTTGATCAACTCATCTGAGGAGTTTTCTATGAATCGTCGATATGCTCTCTGGGGTAGCGACGCCAAGATTGGCGTGGTGCTCCTGCTTGCAGCATTGATCGGCCTCGGCTCGCAAGTGCTTCACGCACAAAACAAGCCCGAGTTGCCGACGCTCTCGCTGACCGGCGTTGCCGGTGGTTGGAACCAAACGTATTATCCTGATGGCCGCATCTGGACTTCCAAGCGTGGTCCAAACGGCGATCGTGAACTCCTCGTTCCAGTGTTCATCAAGAACTGCTGGCGCTCGACGGAGATCTTCGAAGCGTTCCCAATCTTTAGCTTTAAGTTCAAGGTGCAGTACGACTCTACTGCTCTTCAGCTTATCGGTATTGATAAGAACGGACCAAAGCGCGGTGTGCAATTCGCACCACTGTCATGCCTTGGTAAGGACTTCGAATACACAGTTGATGTTGCACGCGATACATCATATCAGCGTGTAATCAAGGCTCCTGTGCAGAACCGCCTTCGTGGTAAGCGCGCGCTTGTCACAGGTATCTCATCGAAGCCACTCCCACAAACGGGCGACATCACGCAGCCTTGCGATCAGCGTCCGTTCCAAGAGCTTGTGTACTTGCGCTTCAAGGTTATTGCTGACCCATCAATCGATGTAGAATCAGCACGTACTCCGATCATTCTCACGAATGACACGCTGTTCTACAATGACTTCCAAATGGGTAAGTCAATTGCATTCCCAGGCGACGGTGTTCCAGGTGAATTTGCTGGCGTTGGTGGTGTCGATAACTACTTCATCGACAACCTCAACCAAGAGCAGATTCGCGATCCACTGCGTCCATCAAAGCCAGGTATGATCTGGTTGGAAGTAACTGACCTTTCGCCACGTCTGTCGTTCAACCTCAACGCTGACCCAACAAGCCGTCTTGCTGACTCAGTAAACGGTTCGAATGGTACACAGTGGTTCGTTGTTGATCCTATCACAATCGACTACGGCAGCTCGTTCGACGATCAGCCAAATGGTATAGGCACGCGCGACATCGACTTCATCAACATTGCTCCTGGTACTCGCGCATACGAGATCCTCGTGCAGTCAGACAAGAAGTGGTTGAAGTTCAAGTCGTTCAAGAAGGGTGGCGCTGGCGAGAATGATCCATTCCCACAGCCAGTTCGTGAAGGCTATGTTCAGATCATGGACAAGGGTATCCTTGGAACAACACTTGGTGTAACACCATTCGGTGACCCAACAGTTGGTACACGTGATATCAACCTTCGCATCATCTGCGATCCAAACGAACTTCCAAACGGTGATGAGCAGGAAATCTGTGGCACATATGTTGGCACAATCTCGTTCAAGTCGCCATCACTCGAAGTTTCACCTGTGCACCTCAAGGTCACATTCATCTACTTCCGCACTCCATACGAGCCAAATGCGTTCGACGAGAACAACAACTGGCAGCGTAGCCAAGAGTTCCTTGGTCGCGGTATCACAATCCAAGTTCGTAACTCGAACTCACCAGTAGAGCGTACATACCTCACATTCGGTGTTGGTAATCGCGCTACAGATGAAGTAGACACACTCTTCGGTGAAACAGTCTACAAGTCAGCACTCAACTCATTTGGTGCTCGCTTCTACCCACGCAACAAGGAAGGCGTCGACATTTATCAGTATGGTCTTGGCGACCTCTGGGCTGGTACAGCACAGCGTCCAAAGAGCTCATCACGCGATATCCGTTCGATCTACTCAGACACAACACTTCTCTACACATGCCGCTTCAACGCTGGCAGCGACCTCAACTATCCAGTTGTTGTAGAGTGGGACGTTGATGAGTTCATCCCTGGTTCAGACCTGTTCGTCCGTGACACACTTAATGGCTCACGTTTCAACGTGAACATGCGTGAAGGTACAGTTCTGACACCTCAGAACCGTCGCTCATTCACACTTCGTGATGCCGACATCAAGGCGTTCACGATTGAGTACACACTTCCAAAGGTTGCTCAATTCCCAGTGATCAACAAGGGTTGGAACCTCCTTTCGGTTCCTGTTAACCCATCGTCGAGCGCATGGAAGTCAATCTTCCGCAATGCTCTCACAGAGCCTGTTCGTTTCTCGCAGAACATTTATCAGCAAGCTGGTAACGATGTTGTGCCTGGCGTTGGTTACTTCGTGAAGTACTCGGACGATCTCGACAAGACAATTGCTGGTTCACGCATCCGCCGCATCGACGACCAAGCGTTCACAACACGTCTTTATGATGGTTGGAACACAATCGGTTCGCTTTCATCGCCAACATCAACAGAGAACGTTACACTTCTGCCATTCGGCTCAGGTGCATTCCCTGCGATCACTGGTGATATCTACGGATACGTAACAAATCGTGGTTACCAAGCTGTTACAGAAATCGAGCCAGGCCTCGGTTACTGGATCAAGATCTCTGGTCAGGCATATCTTTCGATGTGCTGTGGTACACTTGGTAAGAGTGGCATTAACTTCTCGACAGTCCGTGAGACAGTTAAGGCAAACGCAATGCGCGTAACAATCAGCGACAACGCTGAGAACGTAGGCGATGTGTTTGTTGCTACACGCGGTTCAATCGATACACGTAACGTGTTCGAACTTCCACCAGTACCACCAAATGGTCTGTTCGACGTTCGTTTCTCAGACCAGACATACATCAATGATGATGTAAACCCAACGATCCAACTCCAAGGCGCAACGTTCCCTGTAACACTCACAGTGAACAACCCAAGCCGTTCGTACGTCGTTACGAACCCAATCTCGGGTGCAGTTCTCGGAACAGTCGTTGCTGGTCGTAGCAACAACATCACAATCACAGATGCACGCACACCGTACATCCGTCTGATGGGTCAAGAAGCTGATCTTACAGCTCTCACAGTATCTGTTTCGCCAAACCCAGCATCTGCTATTGGTATGGTCAACGTAACTGTGCCACAGTCAGGTCGCGTAACAGTTGCTCTCTTTGATGCAATGGGTCAACTCGTATCGACAATCGTCGATGACGAGAAGACAGCAGGCATCTACGGCTTCGATATGAACGCAGCGTCACTTGCTCAAGGCCGCTACATCGTGAAGGTCACGACAAACGGTGCAACAGCAACAAGCGCGGTTACTATCGTTCGCTAAGACAATGGTCGAAAACAAAGAAAGGGCAGCAGGTAACTGCTGCCCTTTTTTGTTCATGGTAACAGGAATCGTCATGAGAACCCTCATAATCGTTTCGCTGCTGACGCTATCACTCGCATCTGCGTTGAGTCAGGAAGTAGCGTTTACGATGACCGTAAGAAACATTACTCCTGTGTCTACCTCATCAGGAACATTCACGTTTGGTGCACATCAAAACGCTACGAATGGACTCGATGTTGCACTTGGTGAGCGTGAGATTCCTTCGCTGCCACCTCCAGCAGGTGTGTACATTATCTACACCGTACCACCGACCCCTGATCGAATCTGGCTTAGTCCGAAGGATCTTCGTCCGCTGTCATCTGATTCCTCAGTTCGGCATGACTACGATCTGAACATCACATGGACAGGTGGAAGACTCGAGCTATTCATGAACCAGCGTCTCCCACTAGGGATTGATTCTGCGTATATCGTGGATGCGATTACGGACTTTCCGGACAACTTCATAAAGGCTCGTGTTGACTCAGGAATGGTCTATGCGACGGATAACCGTGCACTCACACGTTTTAAGCTGCTCGTATGGTACCGCCAAACGACATCGAGTGTGAATGAGGCATGGAATTCATCTGTTGTGATCGCTCCAAATCCCACATCTGATGTACTATCTGTGACAGGATGTGAGCCGGGTTGGAACGTAGACGTCTTGACAGTTGTCGGACACTCTGTTCGATCATACATCACCGAGTCAGAGAGTATTCGTCTGCACGTGCACGATCTTCCAATCGGTGCGTACGTCGTTCGTGTTGTCGACCAACGTGGCCGAGTAATGCAGCGCATCATGATGCACCAATAACTCCGAAGTATTGCATGAGTGAAGAAAAACAGAGTAACGAAGGATCACAACATCGTCGACGACGACGTCGCTTCTCTCGAAATCGCCCACAACGCGATAGACAGCAGCAGCGCCATAGTAGCATTCAAGGCTCGATATCAGTTGTCATTCCCCTACTGAATGAGGAAGAGTCTCTTCCGGAACTTGCACGTCAACTCGAGAATGTGCTAGAGCGTGTTGCTCGTGGTAAGTATGAAGTGCTGTTCGTTGACGACGGTTCAACAGATGATTCATTCCGAGTTATTCAAGACATTCATGCTCGGAATCAGCGATTCAAGGCAATTCGATTCAGAACGAATCATGGCAAGTCTGCAGCGCTAGCGATCGGATTCTCCGAATGCAAGGGCGATATCGTTATCACAATGGATGCAGACCTGCAGGACGACCCGAATGAGATTCCTTCCCTCGTCGCTAAACTCGAGGAGGGCTACGATCTCGTGTCGGGATGGAAGCGCAAGCGCCATGACCCTTGGCACAAGACAATGCCGTCAAAGCTGTTCAATGCCGTTACGTCACGGATGAGTGGCATTCGCCTGCATGACTTCAACTGCGGACTCAAGGGTTATCGACGCGAAGTGATTGAGAATGTTCAGGTGTATGGCGAAATGCATCGCTACATCCCAGCGTTAGCGCATTGGGAAGGTTTCCGTGTGACGGAGATTCCGGTGCAGCATCGGGCTCGACAGCACGGTGTTTCGAAGTTTGGGATGAGCCGCTTTCTCAAGGGCTACCTCGATCTTCTCACCGTGATGTTCACGACGCGCTACATCAAGCGTCCACTGCACTTCTTTGGTGCTGTAGGTTCCCTCTTCGCCGTCGTCGGCTTTGTGACCGATCTCTATCTTGTCATCGAATGGTCTCTCGGCAGAACATCGCTCAGCAACCGACCACTCGCGCTGTTCGGTGTAGCAATGATCATCGTGGGTGTTCAGCTGATATCTATCGGCCTCATTGGTGAACTCATTGTGAAGAACAACCTCGAACACCAGAAATTCAGTGTTCGTGAACGTCTCGGGTAACATTCACACCATCTCATTGTTGATCAGGTACTGACCTACGTACACGGAATACTATCATGCGCACTCTTGCTGTCATTATCGCGTGCATTTCTCTTCTCTCGACGAACGCTGTTGCACAAGTCCGATTTCGTGTAGCTGCCGGTTTGTCGACTGACTGGATCACGAGCGACAATCCTGCTGTCTATCGTCTTGCAAGCAGCCAGAATACAACGCCAGACGAGACCTATGGCGGTGCATTTGACGGTGCACAGATGGGCTGGGGTCTGCGCGGATACATTGACCTCGATAAGCAGAAGAAATTCCGTATTCCAGTGGGACTCGACTACTTCATGTACAAGGGTGCCCAGAGTATCGTCGGTGAAACGTACTCGATACGCGTCACACATGAGAACGCCCTCACTGCCGCGCTTGCAGGCTTCGAATGGTCGTTCGTTGAGTTTCCTTGGGCATTCGCTCGTGCCTACGTCGGTGCTGAAGCTCGTATGCTTTTTGTCGGCGAGAACACGATTACGCGAGATAGCAAGACACTCGTGGCAGATTCAATAGTCCAACGTGTAGAGGTGTTCAACGGCAAGTCAGCTGCAACACGCCTCGGAGCAATGGCGCGCCTCGGTATTGAAGGCGAGATCTACTACCCGGTGTTCGTAAACACAAGTGTGGGTTGGGGTGCGATGAACCTACTTGGTCGCGACACACGCTCCACAGCCAATGGTGGACGTGGTGAGCTTCTCACTCCTGTATCGCAGAATGAAACAGGGGAAGGAGTTCTTTATCACCTGAACTTCACGTTCATGGTCCAAGTGCGCCTGTAAGACCCGCTCGCGGTTACTTGTAGAACGTTGCCTCGAAAGCCCCTTGCTCGGGCTTATTGAGGATGATGCGCCATATGATGCCGCGCATGAATCCTAATCCGTACGATGTAAGCTGCACAAGTGATGCCGCCACGCATTTCAATGCGAGCATCGGTGATTTGTACTGCACGAGAGCGCTGCTCATTAGCGCAAAGAGATACACAGCGAGTGGTGCCAAGCCAACCCAGCCCATAGGCTCGACGATAGCTGTGCCGATGGCCAACAGGATGTAGGCCGTAAACATGGCAGGGAAGAAATGGGTCGGCTTCAGCGTATTGGGATGACGCAGCGTGATGTTGATCCGTGCGATACCGCTATTGTGGACCTGCTTGAAGAACTTCCACAGATCTGTGCGTCGCTTGTGATACACCCATGCGTCGGGAATCAGACCTACCTTGTATCCATGCTTGGTCAT
>JAURNF010000195.1 GCA_030830285.1 Candidatus Kapaibacterium sp. | reverse complement strand
GCACGTAGAATGCCGCTTCGCGCGGTGGATTGTTCTCTCTCACTCATCTGTGTGTTCCTGGTTATGACAATGCTACGTCATCTGGCGTTGGTTCTTCTGCTCCTAAGCGCAGTGCATGTTGGCACTGCTCAGGTACGCGGTGCACAACGGCTCACGTTGAACGAGTGCATTCGCATTGGTATCGACAACAGCTTCGACCTCAAAGAAACCTACGCGTCATCGCGTGCTGCAGGAGCAGAACTCACACAAGCGTTTGGTGCCTACCTGCCGTCGGCAGACGTATCGGCGAACTACTCACGTCAGCTCACCAACCTCCGCGAGCAGTTTTCGATTGTCAACGGTGTGCCGATTGTGGGTCAGCCCCTTCCCAACACGTACGGTCTCAACGGACAGATGAATCTGACGTTGTTCAACGGATTTCGGCGCGAGGCACAGTATGATGCAGCGCGCAATTCTGTTGAAGCCGCTGCTGAGGACATCCGAGGCAATCGCTTGTCAATCGCATTCAACGTAACCCGCAACTACATCGACGTCCTCCGTAAGCAACAGATCTTGTCAGCACGCGAGGAGAATCTCGCACTGAGCAAGGCCACCTACGACCGCATTGCCGCGCTGAAGGAGAACGGCCGTGCGACGATTCAGCAGCTGATGTCGCAGGAGACCGAACTGGCCAATCAAGAAGTGTCAGTGGTTACTGCACAGAATGATCTCGACGTTGCAAAGGCAACATTGCTCTCATCAATGAGTGTCAATCCAAGTCAGAACATCGACATTGATCCTTCATCCATCGCGGGCGATGTCACTACAACAACAGTCGAAACGTTTCGCTCGCGCGTTGGTCCTGAGCCGGTGGCAATTCAGCGCGCGTTTGCAACGCGTCCCGATATCTCGTCGTCCCAAATGCGCGTTGAAGCAGCAACCTCAGGCATCACGACTGCTGAATCAGGGTACTGGCCAACACTTACCGCCGTGGGTGGATATACATGGCGCAACTTCACCATTGCCGACTTCGATCGTCAGGGTCAGGTGTACGTTGGACTGAACATTCGCATCCCGGTGTTCGACCAGTTCGCAACAAATGCAAACATCGAGAATGCGAATCTCTCGCTTACGCGACAGCAGATGGCGCTCTCACGTCTACAGAATGACGTTCGCACGAATATTCGCAGTGCGTATCTGCAGCTCGGAGCAGCAGAAAAAGGACTCGAGATCACCGAGCGTGCGCTGAAGGCAGCACTGACGAACTTCAATGCCGTTCAGGAACGCTTCAACGTTGGTTCGGCAACACTTCTCGATGTTCAGACGGCAAACAATCAGCTCATTACCGCCCGCGTCAATCGCGTCACAGCGATCTATGCATACCATGATGCGGCGACGTTCGTTGAATTTACAATCGGCACCTACGGAGATCAGTAAGCATGGCAAAGAAGCGTTCCCGCAAGGGACTCATCATCGGCCTTGTTGTTCTTGCAGTACTCATTGCAGGCACAACCGTCGTTCTTGTTCGGTCTGGCAATGAGGGTCCGATCCTTGTCAGCGTTGAACCTGCTGCAACTCGAACAATCACGCAGACAGTGAGTGCTATTGGCAAGCTGCAACCAGAACACATGGTGAAGATCTCGTCAGAGGCAAGCGGCGAAATCATCTACCTTGGCGCCAAGGATGGCGATATGGTGAAGGAAGGACAGCTGCTCGTCCGTATCCGACCAGATATTCTTGAATCGCAGCTCGCGCAGACGCGTGCTGCAACCGATGCAGCGCGAATGGCCATCACGATCGCAAAGGCAGAACTCGATCGTTCCGAGGCAGATCTCAAGCGTGTGACAGAGCTCTACAAGAAGGAATTCGCAACCAAGGAAGAGTTTGATCGCATCAAGGCGACATACGAATCTGCCGCAGGTCGCTATGCACAGTCTCGCTCGGAGTATGAGCGTTCGCAAGGTGCATTGCAGCAAACGCAGGCATCTGCTAGCCGTACAATGATCTACGCTCCAATGAGTGGCACCGTAACCTACCTGGGCGTTGAGGTTGGCGAAAAGGTTGTGGGTGTTGCGCAGATGCAGGGTACAGAGATGATGCGCATTGCGAACCTCGACACCATGAATGCATGGGTGGATGTCGATGAGAACGATGTCGCACTCATCAGCGTTGGTGATACAGCACGCGTTCGTGTTGATGGACTGCCAAATACAACTCTGCGTGGTGTGGTGTACGAGATCTCGCACAGCGCAACGGTAAGTGCCGCCGGCACACAAGAAGAGGTTGTGAACTTCCAAGTGCGCATCCGTTTGATCGATCGCGATACACGGATGCGTCCAGGCATGTCATGTAACGTCGACATCGAAACAGAGACAAAGACGGATGTCTTGAGCGTACCGATTCAGTCAGTTACCGTGCGTCAAGATGTCGATGCAACCAAGACAGAAGAAGATCAGCGTGTCGAGCAGAAGAAAGCAGCGCCCGCAGGCGTGAAGCGTCCGGAGAGCATTGTGTGGGTGTACAACGGTGCAACGGTATCATCGCGATCAGTACGCACAGGAATCAGCGATGATGGATACATCGAAATTCTCAGCGGACTCAAGGCTGGCGAGAAAATTGTGGCGAGTCCGTATCAGGCAATCAGCAAGCTTCTTTCCAATGGTGCTCCAGTGCGTGTGGAAGAACCCGCAGCACGCAAAGAACGCTTCCGTCAACTGCGGCAACAACAATGAGTCAGCCCATCATCGAGATAGCCAACCTCGTCAAGCGGTATGAAATGGGTGACGAGGAAGTGTTTGCGCTGCAGGGCGTGACGCTTACCATTGCGCGCAACGAATATGTTGCTCTCATGGGTCCATCTGGCTCCGGCAAGTCGACACTCATGAACATGCTTGGGTGTCTCGACACACCAACGTCGGGCACCTACCTCTTCACCGGGGAAAACGTGAGTGACATGGATGATGATGATCTCGCTGAGATTCGTAATCGCGAGATCGGATTCGTGTTTCAAACGTTCAACCTCCTGCCGCGCGCAACAGCACTGCAGAATGTGGAGCTTCCCCTCGTGTATTCAGGTATGCCTCGTGCCGAGCGACTCCAGCGCGCTACGCAAGCACTCGAACGTGTGGGGCTATCCGACCGAATGGATCACAAACCCAACGAGCTCTCGGGTGGACAGCGGCAGCGCGTCGCGATTGCACGTGCATTGGTCACGTCACCGAGCATCATTCTCGCCGACGAGCCAACGGGAAATCTTGATTCGAAGACTGGACAAGACATTATGCGATTGTTCGGTGAACTCTGGCGCGGCGGCAACACCGTAATCCTCGTTACGCACGAGGAAGACATTGCACGTCATGCTCGACGCATCATCCGACTTCGCGATGGACGTATTGAATCCGATGAGGTAAATCCACATGCTCCGGTGGCCTGAGCTCCAAGAATCATTCCGCATCGCGACTTCGTCGCTGCGGGTGAATCTCCTACGATCAATCCTGACAACCGCAGGTGTGGTCGTGGGCGTGGTGCTCGTTGTGCTTATGGGGTGGACGATCAACGGACTCGATGCCGTGTGGGAGCAGACGATCTCCATCATCGGCAAAGACATGATGTACATCGACAAGTGGAATTGGGCAGGGGGCGGTAACTGGCGCAAGATGGAAGCTCGAAAGGACATCTCGCTCGATCAGGCACTTGTGCTTCAGCAACGCATGGAATCTGCCGAAGAGATCATACCGCTGATTCGCAAATGGGGCGGCTCGGTTTCTCTTGGGAACACAAGCCTACGGTGCTCAGTTACAGGAACCACTGCAGCATACGGAAACACATCTGCCGGAACGACCCTCGCAGGACGTTTCTTCAACGACATCGAAGAACGCAGTGCCGACAACGTCGTCGTGATCGGATATAACATCAACAAGAATCTCTTCCCATCACAGTCGGCGATCGGACAATCGATCAAGATTGCAGGCATTCCCTATCGCATCGTTGGTGTGATCGAGAAGCGAGGGTTTCTGTTTATGGACTTCGTTGATAACGAAGTGTTTATCCCGCTCCATGCATTTCGTGGTGCATATGGATTTGTTGGACGGAGTTTCTCGGTTGGCATTAAAGCCGGCAGCGAACGTCTACTCGACATTGTCCGCGACGAAGCAACGGGTCACATGCGTTCGATTCGCAATACTCCACCCGGAGACGAAAGTGATTTCTCGATCAATGAGATGAAGGCGTTTGATCAACAAGCCAAGAACATCCGCGTGGGTATCTGGGTTGTTGGTATGGGGCTCACCCTCCTTGCATTCATCGTTGGATCGATTGGCATCATGAACATCATGTACGTATCGGTTACCGAGCGTACCAAGGAGATCGGTGTACGTAAAGCTATTGGTGCCAGACGGTCGTCGATCTTATTGCAGTTCCTGATCGAATCAGCGTTATTGTGTCTCACGGGCGCTGTGATCGCATTCCCTATTGCACAGCTTCTCGTTGGATCAGCGCGCTTCCTTGCGGTATCCGTCTTCGAGATGGACTGGGCATCAGTGGTAAGTCCGATCATTCCACTCGATCTGCTCGGCATCGCCGTTGGTGTGTCTATTGTCGTCGGACTCCTGGCGGGACTTCTGCCTGCATTGAAGGCGTCGGGACTCGACCCTGTGGAGGCACTGCGATCTGAATGAACGCCTTTGAATCCATATCGATTGCCGTCGATGCCGTACGTTCACAAAAGCTCCGTTCGAGTCTGACGCTGTTAAGTATCGGCATCGGTGTATTCGCGATCATCGCGTCAACATCGATTATGAGTACGCTCCAGCAGGCAGTGAACGGACAGCTTGCAGATCTTGGTGAGAACTCGATCCTCATTCAGCGTACACCAACGATCAACTTCGGAACGAACTGGTCGAAGATGCGCAAGCGCAAGAATATCACCTACGCGCAGGCGCAGCAGTTCCGCGATCGCATGACGTCGACACAACTGATCTCGATCAGCAACACATCACCTGCCTACACGATCAAGGCCGAACTCGAGTCAACAAATCCAGATGTCTCGCTGATCGGTATCGACGAGATGTACTTCGCCGTCAACAGCGTGTCAATCTCTGAAGGACGATCCTTCACGGAGTCGGAGGTCGCGCTGAGTCGCCGCGCGGCTATTGTTGGAATGGACGTTGTGAAGGCACTCTTTGGAGCCGGCAGTGCGCTTGGGAAGACGCTTACGATCAAGAACCAAGAGTTCGACGTCGTTGGCATTCTCGAGCCACGCGGTGGTGTGCTGGGTCAGAGTCAGGACAACCGCGTGCTGATTCCGATAACAGTCTTCAATCGGTATTACACATCGGAATGGGATGCGAGCGTTGACATCTCCGTCAAGGCCGAATCAAAGTTCACACTCGAATCCACATTTGATGAGTCAGTTGGCATCATGCGCGCGCTGCGTGGCGTAAAGCCGTGGGACGAGAACAACTTTGAAATCGATACCAACGACGCGCTCACTGGACAGTTCAGTGGGTTCTCCTCTGCCCTGCTCATCGTAGCATGGATCAGCGGTCTTGGTGCGCTGGTGGCTGCTGGTATCGGCATCATGAACATGATGCTCGTGAGTGTGCGCGAGCGGACACGTGAAATCGGTGTGCGAAAGGCGCTTGGCGCTCGTCGCGTGTGGATCATTCGTCAGTTCCTGATCGAGAGCATCACCCTCTGTCAACTTGGTGGTCTCACAGGCATGGTAGGCGGACTCGCCTCGTCGTGGGCCGTCACGGAGATCCTCCGGGGGACAATGCCAACGATTTCCTATGTGATGCCGTGGGGTACGGTGGTATTCAGCATCGTGATCTGCACCGTGATCGGACTTGCCTTCGGCATCTACCCAGCATGGCGAGCTGCCACACTCGACCCAATCGAAGCATTACGATACGAATAACTCGTCCATTGTCCGAGCCGTCGTAACTTGACGGTATGTACGGCCGCCTCATCGCACCAGAGATCGAGGAACTCATTGCGGCGCGCGACTTTGCGACCATTCGCGACGTCGTTCTGGATTGGGAACCTGTTGAACTCGCAGACTTACTTGCCGACCTCCGTGAGGAGAGTCGGGTTGTGGTGTTTCGTCTCCTTCCCAAGGACATTGCAGCTGAGTCGTTCTCCTACTGCGAGTTCGATACGCAACAAGAGCTGCTTCACGACATGGCGCGCGAAGAAGTTGGTGCACTCCTCAATGACATGTCGCCGGACGACCGTACACAGTTGTTCGAAGACCTCCCAGGAAACGTCGTATCCGAGCTCATCAACTCGCTCAGTGCAGAAGAACGAAGCATTGCTCTCGCGCTGTTGAATTGGCCAGAGGACTCGGTCGGACGTCTGATGACACCCGACTACGTGATCATCAAGAAGCACTGGTCGGTGCAGCAAGCACTCGACCACGTGCGCAACTACGGGAAAGACTCCGAAACGCTGAACTATTTGTACGTCACCGAGCATGGCACGCTCATCGACGACATTCACATTCGAGAAGTGCTGCTGGCCAATCCTGATACACGCATCAGTGATATCATGGATGATAAGGTCGAATCGCTGCTCGCAACAGATGATCAGGAAACGGCCGTTCTTGCGTTCAAACGGCTCGACCGATTTGCGCTCCCCGTCGTCGACATCGATAATAAACTCCTCGGCATCATCACGCTTGACGACGTCCTTGACGTGGCTGAAGAACAGGCCACAGAGGAGATGCAGCGATTCGGTGCTGTTGAAGTACTCGACGAGCCGTACATCGACGTGCCGCTCCTCGAACTTGTACGTAAGCGCGCAACATGGCTCGTGGTGCTCTTCTTGGGCGGGTTCCTCACAGCCACTGCGATGTCGGCCTTTGCCACAACGATCGATAGTGCCGTGATTCTCGCACTCTTTCTGCCGCTGATCATTTCATCTGGCGGAAACTCAGGCTCACAAGCAGCTACTCTCATCGTGCGTGCACTCGCACTAGGTGAAGTAACGCTGAGCGACTGGTGGACCATTATGCGACGTGAGATCGCTGCCGGATTCATCCTTGGGTTGATTCTTGGCGTGCTTGGTTTCCTGCGAATCGTGGTCGGACACTCACTCGATGGAACGTTCCATCACGAATCAACATGGATCGTCGCCACCGTGATTGGTCTCTCGCTCATCGGCATCGTCATGGCTGGTACGATTGCAGGATCAATGCTACCACTCCTGATGAAGCGTCTTGGGTTCGATCCAGCTGCATCAAGCGCGCCATTCGTCGCCACGTTTAGCGACGTCACGGGCATTGTGATCTACTTTACGATCGCAACATTACTCCTGCGTGGTATCCTGCTCTAATCAGGAAGTCCGCTCCATTAGCGGCGATCACAATTGGTAGTAACCTCACGTGCACGATCGAGATTCGGATGATCTATCGGCACCATACGTGCCTCCTAGAAGACGTTGTACACCACGAATGACGCAACGTATGCCATCACGAACGTGATTCCAAATGCGAGTGCCGGCCACTTCCAAGAGCCAGTTTCGCGTTTCATGATGGCCATCGTACTAATGCACTGAAGTGCAAACGCATAAAACGCAAGGATCGACAGTCCGGTGCGAATCGGTATCTGTTCATGCAACACGTCACGCAGAGGTGCATCGGATTCGGCGACATCCGCGGCGTAGATCTGCCCCATTGCGCTGACGAACGTTTCGCGTGCTGCGTAGGAACTCAGTACGCCGAGTGTTATGCGCCAGTCGAATCCAAGCGGCGCGAATATTGGCTGTACTGTTCTACCCAAATCAGCAGCAAATGAATTGTCGAGCTGTTGCTGTTGCTGTTGCAACTCCGTCATCGACGCATCTGGTTGCGTGCGTGGAAGCTCGGTGAGAATCCACAATGCAATAGAGAACGCGAGAATCACCGTGCCTGCGGTCGTGATAAAGTCGCGCGTGCGATGAATCATGGTCACGCCAATACTGCGCAGCGATGGCACGCGATACGGTGGGAACTCAATCATGAACGGCACCACTGCACCACGGAACATCGTGCGCTTGAGCACAAGAGCAACGAGCAAGCCACTCAATGCACCAAGCACATAGAGCCCCGCCATCACAACAGCTTGCAACGAGAAGCCACCAATGATGGTCACAGCAGGCACCACCGAGCTGATCAACAGCGTGTATACCGGCAGACGTGCTGAACACGTCATCAATGGTGTTGCCATGATCGTTGCCATACGATCACGATAGGACGGAATAATGCGCGCAGACATAATGCCTGGGATTGCGCAGGCAAATGATCCCAGCAGTGGGATGAAGGAGCGTCCCTGCAATCCGAAAACACCCATAGCGCGATCGACAAGAAAAGCGGCACGTGCAAGGTATCCGCACTCTTCGAGGATCGTAACGAGGACGTTCAGGATAATGATCTGCGGAAGGAAGACGAGAATCGAACCGACGCCACCAATAAGGCCTTTCACCACAAACGAGCGCGCGAGATCGTTTCCAATCAGCTGTGCTGCTGTGCCGGAAACCACAGCCATAAGCGCATCAATCCCGTCCATCAGAGGTTGTGCCCAGGCGAAGATCGATTGGAAGAACAGTGCCATCACGAGCATGAACACAGCGGCTCCACCAACAGGGTTGAGCACGATGCGATCGAGCCACATCGTTGTGGAATCCGCCCGACCCTGCACAACGACGTCGTCGAGGATCGTACGAGCCCACGCAGCACGCGCTTCGACAGTCGATGACCCAACGTCAACTGGTTGTGGGGTAACTGCTGCATGCGAGAAGAGTGCGTCGCGCAGCTCACCCATTCCTAGGCCCTTTGTTCCAACAACTGGCAGAATAGGAACACCAAGTCGGTGATGGAGCGTGATGTCGTCAAACACCCCACCTCGTGCCTTCACCGCATCAACCATCGTTGCTACAACGATCATCGGGATGCCAAGCGTTGAGAGTTCGGCGAACAACCCGAAACACTTCGACGGATGATCTGCACTCACCACATGCACAATCACATCTGGTCGAGGAATTGATGGATGCACGCCACGGAGTACGTCAATCGTCAGCTGCTCATCTTCCGAAGCTGCTGTGAGACCGTAGATTCCAGGTAGATCGATAACAGTGAGCGACGTCGACCCATCGCGCAGTGAGCCAACCATTGGCTCGACAGTGACGCCCGGGAAATTCCCGACGCGCTGTTGCAATCCAGTGAGCTCGTTAAACAGCGTCGACTTTCCAACGTTCGGGACGCCGACGACGGCGATGGTGTGAGCAGACATTACGCTTCTACGTAAATGCGCAGGTCATTCGTTGGGCGTACGCCAAGACGCGACACCTCGAGGGCAACCTCCAGAGGTCCACCAAACGGCGCCTTGCGGATGATCGTACACCACACGCCCGGAACCATTCCCAGCTCCATTACACGTCGCGTGTGCGCGCTATCGCCTTCAAGCGAAACAACGCGGCACCGTGTGCCGACCGGTAGATGTTGCAGGAGCTGTGTCATGTTATTTGGATTTAGTCCAAACTTACGCAATTGTGCATTGCCAAAACTTTTTACAATTTGTAGAATGCTCCGTTCGCTCTACGTCGATCTCAACTCCTACTTCGCTTCGGTGGAGCAGCAGCTCGATCCGTCACTGCGCGGACGTCCGGTTGCCGTGGTACCGGTGATGGCAGATACGACGTGCGCAATCGCAGCTTCGTACGAGGCAAAGAAGTTCGGCGTGACCACGGGCACGATCATCGCCGACGCAAAGGCGCGATGTCCAGACCTAGTCCTAGTACAGGCTAAGCACACCGTGTATGTTGAAATGCACCATCGTATCATCGACGCAGTCGAGCGCGTCATTCATGTCAAGCGCGTTGCATCAATTGACGAGATGGTATGCGATCTCACAGGTTCAGCGCGTGAGTGCGATCGTGCTCTGACCATCGCACGTGAGGTCAAAGAATCGATCTACAGCAACGTGGGTAGCGAGATGCGATGCAGCATTGGCATCGCTCCGAATGACTATCTAGCCAAGACGGCAAGCGACATGCAGAAGCCGGATGGATGTGTCGTGCTCGATGATGATGATCTTCCTCATCGGTTGCACGAATTGCAACTGCGCGACTTGTGTGGTATCGGACGCAATATGTATGCGCGGTTGTGGAAGCACGGGATCTACACCGTCGAGATGCTCTGCAGCGCCACACCACGTCAACTCCGCGATGTATGGGGTGGCATCGAAGGCGAGCGGATGTATGCACGACTGCGCGGCGAGGATGTTCCTCTGCCGCCAACGCAGAAGTCTACCGTTGGACATTCACATGTGCTCGAGCCAAACTTTCGATCACGCGAGGGGGCGATCAGCGTCCTCCACCGCTTAGTCCAGAAGGCGGCAATGCGTTTACGATCATACGAACTCGTTGCGGGACGTGTGGATGTGAGTGTACGGTTCCGTTGTGGCACACGGTGGAAGAGTGGAATGAACCTTGCTTCAACGCAGGACGTGGTGCAGTTCACACACGCGTTGAGTCGTCTAATGCACGAACTACCACATGATCGTTCACCGCTGAAGGTGAGCGTATCGCTCAATGATGTTGCGCCGCGGGCGCAGATTCCACAACCGCTGCTCGATGATGTGGGTCCAGTGCGAGAGAACCTGAACGCATCGATTGATGCAATCAACCATAAGTATGGCAAGAACACACTCTACGTTGGCACTGCGTGGAACGCACTTCATAGCGCACCGATGCGCATTGCATTCAATCACATCCTAGATCTGGAGCTTGATGACGACGAGTAATCAGCGCACGAAGTAGGTGCGATGATGATTGGTGCGATCCATCGCGTTGTGGGGATGCCCCTTGACATACGGCTGCACAAAGCGGAAATCCTCATCATTCAGGATGAGCAACATTGGTGCATTGTCAATGGCAATCTGTTCGGCTTGTCGATAGAGCTGCATGCGCAGCGCACGATCGGTTGTTGAGAGCGCCTGTTCGAAGAGCGCATCAAACTGTGCGTTCTGAAACCGGGTCGAGTTAATCGGCGACGGTTGTGTGGGATCGGGTACGATCTTCCCGTAATACAAGTTGAGAAACGACTCAGGGTCGGGATAGTCGGCAACCCAACCGAGACGGAAGAATGGCGCTTTGCCAGCATCAATAGACTCGAGATGCTGGGCAAACTCAACTTGCATGAGCTTTATGTTGATGTTGAGATGCTCCTTCAGCATTCCTTGAATAGCCTCTGCAATCGACACGTTGCGTCCACCGCCAGCATTGAGCTGCAGCGTGATCTCCGGAAACCCACGTCCATTTGGATACCCCGCCTCTGCCATTAATGCACGTGCGCGTGCGGGATCAAATCGGTACCCACGAACACTGTCGGAGGCATAGCCTGGCATTGATGGTGGTACCAGACCGTGGTGCGCCGGTC
>JAURNF010000194.1 GCA_030830285.1 Candidatus Kapaibacterium sp. | reverse complement strand
TACAAGCGCAAGGAAGTCAAGGACGTACTTGCGTATCTGCGGCTCTTGGTCAACCCAAACGACACAGAGAGTATTCTTCGCATCATCAACGAGCCAACGCGCGGAATCGGAGCGACCACGCTCGAACGTGTGCAAGAGTTCGCCCTTCGAACATCAACGCCAATCTTCGAGGTGCTGTCGTCGATTGAGTCGGTTCCAATGATGCAGGCCCGCACCGTGAAGGCCGTACAGGACTTTGTTGGGATCATCCGGCGCTATCAGGAGATGCTCAACGAGCTCGCTCCTGCGTCACTGGCACAAGCATACATCGAAGCAACGGGCTTGCCACAGATGTACCGCGTGCAACAGTCGGAAGAAGCACTCGATCGGTGGAATAACATCGAACGGTTGCTCGACCATATCGCAGAGCAACAAGAGCTCGACGATCAGATGACGCTCGTGACCTACCTCGAGCAAATCTCGTTGTTGAGTGATGCCGACGATCCTCAGCTTGGAACAGAGCGCATTTCGATGATGACCATGCATGCGGCGAAAGGACTTGAGTTTCCGCTTGTTGTTATTGCTGGACTTGAGCAGGGATTGTTCCCGCTTGCAAAGGCCGAAACCGATATGGCGGAGCAAGAGGAAGAACGACGATTGCTCTACGTAGGCATCACGCGCGCTCGTGAGCAACTGATCCTAGCGTATGCAGAGCGACGCTATCGGTTTGGCGAATTGGTGTTCTCTCGTCCGTCGATGTTCCTCGGCGAGATTGACAAGGACACGCTTGCACCATCAGCGCGGAGCATGGCAGGCTCGTCGCCATCACAAGCGCCACAGCGTAGCGCAGCAGCAGGTGCGCAGCAACCGCGTAGCAATCCATACTCGCAAGAGTCTGGCGGATCGTCGTACTCACAGCTTCCAATGCCCAAGCGCTACACAAGCGCATCGCAACCAACCAAGCGTGGTGTGCAGGGTCCGGCACCAAGTGGTCCAACCACCGTCAAGGTTGGACAGCGTGTCAAGCATCCAATGTTTGGCACTGGTACCGTAAGCGCCGTCAGCGGCACGGGTCAGTCGGAGAAGGCTACAGTGCTGTTTGACAACGGACAGCGCAAGCAGCTGATGGTAGCGTTTGCTCGACTCGAGCAGCTGTAGGTGATCAGACATTGGATTACCTTTGACGTTTCTGCACTGCTGACACGTAATTAGAATCCGTGATCTGTCCTTGCTTACGGAAGATTCCTCAGAATGCTAGCTTGGCTGAACTTGAATGACAGTCAACGATATCGGTATGCAGTAGGGACTCCAGTAGTTGGAGCGTATCTCTTGTTGGCCTTACTGATAAGCTGTCAACAAGTGGTTCGGGCTCAACAAATTGTTTCGCTGTTTGAACAGCCCGCCCAGCCGTTTGGTAGGGGGATTGAGTTCGGCGTTGATAAGATCACGAACACATTTGTCTGGGTTGGAAACGCCGATATTGGCGTGCAAACCGAGGTCGGATTTCTTCGATTTGTTAACCAGTACCGATCGTCTGCATTTCGGACAAGCACCCTCGCAACGCGTGATGACCAGGTTTGGCAGGGCTCATGGTTGCATCCACTTGGGTCCGGAATCGAGGCCATTGTGCGTCAGGGATGGATCGTATCGCGCGATTCACGCAGCATCGGACTCAGTGAGTTGTCTCGACTCAATGTGGCAGGGGGCTTGCGGTACACCCCTCGTGAGGAGGTGTCTGTTGAGGTTATAGCTGGAATAGAACGATCATCGCAGTTAGGTGTCACAGCTGTTGGCCCAGTAGCGGGTGTGGTAGGGCGGATCAATCAGCTTGATGTTGATCAGTGGCTGATTAGTGCGGATGGCATTGCGGACTGGCAGCGGTTGGACGCGCAGCGACGCAACTCTGATGTGGAGATCCGCTCGAGCATAGTCCGCGCGTTATCTGAAGGCTCCACATTGCGACTCAGTGTGGAGTCGGTGAACCTTGGTCGGGAGTTCTTCACAACACTCACGCAACAATCTGTTCTTGATGTTGAACAGCGCTCCGAACGGCGGCTTGGTGCGACGGCTGACATCACCTATGCGGTGACGGATGCGCTATCAATGAACCTTCGTTCGTCGCTTACTTCTGGTGCTGTAGATCGTTCGTACGCATCACCTGTAGCTGCACTCCCACTGAGTTTTGTCGAACGTCAGTTGCGAGAGCTCGTCGTCGATATCGAGGGATATCTGACCGTTGTCACGAGCGCCTTCACGATCACGGGCGGTGGATCGATCTATCAGCGAAGCGAGCTGAATGGCGTGCAGAATATCCATGGTGCGAACGATGCCGACCTGCAGGCAGTTCGTATTCAGGAGTTGCAGCGTGACAATCAAACACTGCGCACGAGGCTGTATGGTGCAGCTACGTGGTTGATGACGCCTCGCGACACGTTGCGTGCTGAGGTGACGGGCTGGTTGGTGAGATACGACACGCCAAGCGCGACTAATGACGACGACCGCGACGAGTTGGCAACCGTTGCAACGCTGTCGTATGGAACGCGACTGAGTCCGTCGCTGCGCATGAACATCAGCTTGTCAGGACAATACCTGCACTTGGTGTTTCTCCGTGCAACACGAAGTGCGCTCAACAATGTCAACCGCGTGCTACGATTGTCGCCCTCGTTTGAGTACGAAACAGCGAATGTGCGCTTGCAACCACAGTTTGAAATACTCGCCAATTACACTGTGTACGACTATGAGGGGAACGGCTCCTCAGTGCGGTCATTCTCCTTCCGTCAGCTGTCCTATCGCGACTCGATTCGTGTGCGGCTAACGCCCTCACTGTCAGTCGAAGCGCCGTTGCTGTTCCGATACTTTGAGCGTGCTACCTTCATTTGGAACGACTTCGCAGAACGCCCTGAGACGGGGAATCTTGAGTACCTGGCGAAAGTCCTTATTTTTTCGGCCCCCTCGCAGACGTGGAGTGTTGGAGCTGGAGTACGTGTGTACACGCTCGAACAACAGTCGCTGCTGCAGGGTGGACTCAACGGTTCGACCAAATCGATCGGCCCGGAGATGGCCTTCCGCTACACAACGGCTGGAGGGTCTACTCTGATGCTCTCGGGTTGGTATGAGTTTCAAACGATTAATGTCAGTCAACGACGTGAGCTTCCGAATCTTCTGCTCCGAACAGTTGTTCGTCTGTAACGGATGAGCACTACACGCACATACGCACTCCGCGTGCCAAGTGAACGACAGAACATTGTTGCCGTTGGGCCGTTCCTCGATTCGATTCAGGAACTCGTCCGCCTTGGTCCAGTGCGGCTGCATGATCTTCATGTAGCGATCACCGAGGCCGTGAATAATGCCATTATTCATGCCCACGCTTGTCAACCAGATGTTGCCGTAGACATCAGCGTCCAAACAAGCGACACCGAGGTCGTCGTGGTGGTGCGCGACTATGGTCCTGGCTTCGATCCCGATCAAGTTCCTGATCCACGGTTGCCTGAGAATTTGCTTCGTGAGGGTGGACGTGGTGTCTTTCTGATTCGACATCTTGCTGATGCCGTCGAGTTCCGGCCGGGCGACCCCGGTATGCATATCATGATCACCTATTCACTTCCAGTATGATCCTTGTCCTCTGTGCGTTAGCGCTTTTAGGTGGTGGCGAACCACGTCCGTTCCCTGCCGATGTCGATGCTCGCTTTACGTCCTCACGTGCGTCACAGCATATCGAGGTGCTCGCTGCTGATTCCATGAAGGGTCGCGATACACCATCGCGCGAACTCGAGCTTTCCGCCGAGTATATCGCACAGCGATTCCGTCAGTTCGGACTCGAGCCGATTGGTGGATCGTACTTTCATCGCTACAATCTCGAGCGCGTCGATCTTCAACTGCCGTGCACGCTAACACTCCAGCGAGGTGACCGCACGCTGCGTGCAGAGATCAAGGCAGACTTCATGCCGTTTGAAGAAACGGGCGAGGGCACGATCTCCAATGCACCTGTGGTGTTTGCCGGCTTTGGCATCACTGCGCCTGAATACGCATATGACGACTACGCATCGATCGATGCTAAGGGCGCTGTTGTGCTGATTCTGCGTGGTGAACCTGACAATGCAGATACGACCAAGTTCCGGGGTCGACAGTTCACATGGTACGGCTCACTGCGATCAAAAATTGAGAATGCTCGCAAACACGGCGCCGTTGGAATAATGGTCATCGACGCACTTCGCACTCCACGTAAGCCATTCGTTACGGGCTTCCCATGGGCATCGGTATCGAAAAATGCCAAGCGCGACACACGTCCGTTGCAGTTGCCAGATACAACACGCTCGCTCCCATGTGTTCACGTGGGAGAACAGATTGCGACATTCTTGCTCGACTCCCTCGGTGCGGTGCGATCACTCACACTGCAACTTGACTCAACCATCACTCCTGCATCACGCATGATCGATGGTGTGCGGATGTCGTGCTCCGTGACGCTTGCGCGTGAGAAGGTGCCGGTGCGGAACGTTCATGCGCGACTGCGTGGTGCGAGCGTACCGCATGAGTATGCGGTAATGGGTGCGCATTACGATCACATCGGAGTAGGGAAGTTGAATGACAGTCCCGATACGGTCTACAACGGAGCAGATGACAATGCATCTGGCACAACAGGGTTGTTGATGGCGGCGGAAGCACTTGCAACTTCATCGCAGCGTCCTGAACGAAGTGTTGTGTTTGTGGCGTTCTCGGGTGAAGAAAAGGGGCTCTACGGTTCGCGCGCCTATGTTGATTCGTCGCCCCTTCCGCTGGATTCATGCGTTGCTATGGTGAACATGGACATGATCGGACGATGTGAGAACAACAAGCTCTCAATCGGGGGCAATGAGCGCTGTCCTGACATGATTGCAATCAACGAGCAAGAGAATGCTTCGCTCGGTCGACCAATGACGCTCGCGTACGACATCGAGAGATACTTCTTCCGCAGCGATCAAGCATCGTTTGCACGCCGTCGCATCCCTGTGATCTTCTTCTTCACGGGCGAACACACGGATTACCATAAGCACTCGGATCACATCGAGAAGATCAACCTCGACGACCTGTCAAACATCGCTCGCTTGGCCACGCGTGTAACGTGGCGCGTAACGCAACTGCCTCGCACGCGCTACGTGCCAGGCGGCTTCGAGCGTTAACGCGGCATGAGCTGTTCGATGTACTTGGCAAGAAGTTCGAACTCAAGGTTTACCTGATCTCCAACGGAGAGCTCGCGAAGTGTTGTCACCTCGAGCGTGTGTGGGATGATTGCCACCTTGAAGGCAGACTCGTTGAGATCTGCTACGGTGAGTGATACACCGTTCACACAGATCGATCCCACGGGAATGAGCCACTTGCGGAAGGTGGTCGGGAAGCTGATCCAAATCTCCCACCGTCCATCATCTGTCACGATCTCTCGCACGACGCCTGTTGCATCAACATGTCCCTGCACAAGGTGTCCGCCCAGACGATCGGCCATGCGCACGGCGCGCTCAAGGTTCACATGCGAACCCTCGCCAAGCGCGCCGATTGTTGTCTTCGTGAGCGTCTCTGGAATCACATCGACAGCAAATGAGCTGTCGTCATGATCGACTACGGTCAGGCATACGCCTTGCACGGCAACGCTGTGATCGATCGCGAGGTCGTCCATGATGCGACGTGCTGTGATGCGCAAACGGAGTTTGCCGTCATGCGGCGTGCATGATGTAAGTACGCCTGTCTCTTCAACGAGTCCTGTGAACATGGTTAGTTTCCGCGGATAAACGCACGAATGCGACTGATGTAGAAGTCATAGCCAAACGCTTGAGGCACACCCTCGTGTTCCGCACCTTCCACCTTGATGAGCGTCTTCGGTTGACGTGCGGCATCGTAGATGCTCTGTGCGTGAACAGTAAACGGAATGAACGTATCGCTTCCACCATGAAGCATCAGAAGTGGACATGTCCGTTTCTGCGCCAGGGCGACGTTGTTGTACTCGCCCTTGAGCAAGTACGACCCAGGGATGTTCACCAATGTGCCCGTCTGGATGAGTGCCTCGCCGGATGCAAAGACTGACTCAGTGATCACGCCCTTTGCCGTGTGCAGGTTCGCAGCAGAATAGAGAGCAGGGAAGCCCCCGAGTGAAAAACCGTAATGGTAGATCTGCGTCGTGTCGACATCTGTGCGCGAGTATAGGTAGTTGAGCACAGCGGTTGCATCCTCAATCATCGATGCTTCAGAACTGGTGCCGGTGCTCTTACCAAAGCCACGATAGTCGTACACAAGCACGTCAGCGCCCGTCTTGTAGAGGAGCTCAACGCGATCCCAATAGTATTCCAGATGTCCGTAGTTGCCGTGATGGTACACGATCACGGGATGCGGCTCCACACGGAGCGAGTCGGGTTGCTTTACGTAGTACCCGTAGATCGTTGCATCGCCTGAGGAAAGCGTAAACACCTCGCGACGCGTCGTCGGAATCACCGAATCTGCGAGCGTGTATTCGTCAAGGGGACGTGAATTGAACAAGAAGCCATCCATCGTGCACGACGTGAGGAGCGCCGTTACTGCGAGTGCCAGAAGAAGAGGTCTCATAGACGGATTACTCCTGCGATAAAGATGCCGAACGACCCTTGTCCGCCGATTGATGAGATGCCTTCTAACACTCCACTGCGTGTGTCGTGATTTGATGCCTGCCAGATACACTCAAGCTGGAGTGAGAGGTTGTCGGATGCTGCAACGCTGTAGCCGATGAACGGACTCACAAAGGTTTCGTTCGGCGAGAACTGTGCTGTGAGATGACTGCCTACATAGATGAGGTCGCGCTCACGAATTGTCCATGACGCATTTGCTGAAATCGACGGATACAGACGTGGCTTGGGTTGATCGGAGAGTTGAACGAACCCATACGCGCGAATGCCACCTGTGATCTCTGGCGTCCAGCCTTCTCCACGGAGGATGCGCGTGCTGGCGCCAACATCTATCCCCATCACCTTGAACGCCGTCATCAACAGGTGGAGATTTCCGTGCATCGTTACGTTGTCGGAAGCGCCATAGAGCACGCCACCGGTGATGTAGGGAGTGATGACTGTTGGTGACTTGCCCGGTACGACTGGTCCGCCCAGCGACGCCGTTACGGCAGCTGTCTGAGCGGGCAGTACGCGTATCGGTTGCGTAGCGCCGCATCCGATGAGGAGCCACGACATCGCGATGGAAGAAATCGCGAGCCAACATTTGGTTGAATGCCGACGTGCAATCATATTGAGTCCTATTGACGTTGTGCACTACAAAGATACGCCCGCCTGTTGGGCACCTACCCCATGACATCCTGGATTTCTTCTACACCTCAGACGGTCTTCCACGATGTGTGCAATGCGTCTGCGCCATCTCAGCGTATTGGGTCTGTGCCAAGCGGACCAGTGCTGATTGTGGTGCCAACATCCAAGCAGCGCGATGATGTCTTGATTCAATGGGCGCGCCACAACGGACGTGGTGAACCACCAATGATCGTAACAATGGCAGGTCTCTATCGTGCGCTTGCGCCGATGGTGATGCAGCAGCCTCCGCGTATTCTCGCTGATAGTGCCGTCGATGTGTTGCTGCATCATGCAGCGGAGATCTGCGATCTGCCCGTCGGCTCTGTCCGTCTGCGTGCATCACGAATTGTTCGATGGGCACAGGAGCAGCGCTCGCCAGCATGGTTGCGTGACGCAGCAGCACGGCATCCATCACAACGGGGTGCTCGTCAGCTCGCAACAGCAGCAAAGATCTGGGAAGCGTATGAAGAACTGTTAGGTTCTCGAGCTGCAGATCGAGGTACGTATAGTCGTCGTGTGGTCGAAGCACTACAACGTGCACCGATTGCAGCACTGACAACCCCTACAGGTGACGCGTACTCTCGCTGTATTGTGCTCGACACGCATGGCGTTACAGGTGTTGACGCGCAGCTTCTCAACGTACTCGCATCATGTGGGTGGGACATCGCTGTGCAGTTCGCCCCTGAGCTTATTGTGCCTGATCCATCCCATGTGTCACGCACGCAGCGCGACATCCAGTGGTTCGTTGCGCAAGGTTGGCATCTGGGTGCGCAACATACAGGCACGCTCCCTGATGGTGAGCGGTGCGTTGTTCCGTGTGCAAGTCGGTCCGACGAAGTTCGCCGTGCCGTAGCTGTATGTAAGGAGGCCGCTCACGCCGGAATACCACTGAGTTCTATGGCGATCTGTGTGCCAGGTGATCAGCGATATGCCGAGCGGCTACGTCAGGCGTGTTCCGAATCTGGTGTACCTCTGCACGGACTGCGAGAGATCACCCTTGCGCATACACATACGGCCTCGCTCCTTCATGCGTGCTGTAGGGTTGTCACGGGTGGGTGGGCGCGAGCTGACGTTGAGCGTGTGCTCCGAGAGCCGTTGCTCCGCGATTTCCTCCCCTTCGGTCCACCGCTCCTCTTGATCGCTCGTGAAGAGCGCATCGTTGGTGGTAATGGAGTACAAGAGTGGATTGATCGCATCGAACAGCGACATGCCGACATGCAGTTGATTGCCGAGCGTGACGACGACGATCAGGAACATGCGCAGCGGAACGCGCAGCGGTATGCGTATGCACTTCGAACGCTGCGTGAGTTACGTGCCGTGTTCGACATACCCGTGCACGGTGTGATGGACGGCGAACGGTTTACATCGATCCTGCTCTCGCGAATCGCAAGCGGTGTCGAACTTGAGCGGCGTTGTGCTGACACAGAGCCGCAGGCATTCGTTGCCCTTCGTGATACATGCTCTGCATACATGGCGCTTCATCGTGATCACGAGCTCCCGAATTGTTCGTTCGCGACGCATCTACATCGATGGTGGACGTTGGTTCGAGCAACGACGATTGCGAACTCAGCGCGTGGTCAATCAGGTGTGCGCATCGTCCGTCCAGCTGAACTGCGTGGTGGTATGTATCAGTTGGTGATTGCCATCGGCTGCGTCGAGGGCGAGTTCCCACGCACAAGCATTCAGCAGCTCGACGAGGATGTCGTGCCCGACGTGCAGCGACATCTTGCATGGGAGTCGATGGCCGACATCGCCTTTGGGGCGAATAATGGCGGATCAACGCTGTTCCTATACCCGACGATGTTGGAGGGCTCTCCCGTTCTGCCATCAACACAGCTGGACGCACTAGGTAGTGAGCTTTCATCTGCGTCGCGATGGCGAAGTGCAGACCCGCAGGTTGTCTGTATTGTGCACCCCCGCGAACAACGTGTCGATGCCGCGGATGCTCCAGAGATTGATCAATCGCAGCAGGGAGACATTCGTGAGGTGCTTCATAGTGAGGCACAGCGTGTGCTTGCTGAGGACCTCGCGCGACCAGTTAGTCCATCCCGACTCGATATCGTGATTCAATGTCCGTACCGGTTTTTCGCACAGTCACTGTTGCGGCTCGACGATCTTGATATCGACGACGTTCGTCTGACACCGCTTGAGCGCGGGACATTGTTGCATGATGTGGCGGACCGTTGGTATCGACGTCTTCGCAATGATGCCCCAGTGGAGATCACGCCATCCGGTGTGCGAGCAGCGCGGGTCGATTTGTCGGCCACGACATTCGATCATCAATGGAGTTTGCTTGCGACGGTTGTCGAAGAAGTTCTTGCAGAGCAATCGCACGTGCATGCATTCGCACCGATTGAACGCCGTGCGCTCGTGGGCGATGAGCTCCGTCCAGGACTTCTCAAGCGCTGGCTTGCCCTTGAGAGGGAAGATCAGCTCGTATCTGGATTTATGCCCGCGTTGTTCGAGCAGGAAATTGAGATCAGTATCGACGTGCCAACAACGCAAGGAACTGCGTCGGTGCAGGTGAAGACACGCATCGACCGCATTGATCTGCGCGAGATTGACGGTGTATTGTACTTCTCCGTGGTTGACTACAAGAGTACACTCTCTGATTCATTTACGGCAGCGAAGGTACAGCAGGGGCTTGCATCGCAGATGCCGATCTATCTCACAGCTGTGCGAGCATGGTTCGCTTCGCACGGCATCGATGCACATCCCGAAGCAGCAGTGTATCGCGCGTTCGGTACCTCGCTACAGACGCCTGTGAAGCTCGATCGTCGCGTTGTTCTTGCCGATGCTGGCTCGCCGATGATCTCGCTCGGAAAGAAGCGAGCGAAGGCTGTGACCACACCACTATCGGACACACTCGATCACATTATGGGATTGTTGCATCCCGGCATCACACAGGTACAATCCGCAGTGTATCCTGTTCGTCCACGCAAGGGCGCTTGCGACACGTGTCGTGTTGCACAAGTCTGCCGCAAGGATCATTGGGGAATGCTCACCACAACAGAAGAGGAATCACGCAATGATGAAGAAGGTAACGAAGGCAACTAAGGCATCGAAGGCAACGAAGACCACGAAGGTTCGAACGCTGTCGCCAAGTGAGTTACGCTGGACATGTCCGCAGGCGCATTTGCCCTTTACAACAACGACGAAGCACGTTAAGCCGCTTAAGCGCATTGTTGGACAAGACCGTGCGATCGAAGCCATCGAGCTTGGGGCCGGAATACGGAGTCAGGGCTATAACATTTGGGCATCAGGTGTCGTGGGTACCGGTCGGATGACTACCATTCGACAAATCCTTGACGATCGCAAGAACGAACGTGCCGAGTTGCATGACTTTGCATACGTCAACAACTTCCAGACGCCCGACCAACCTGTGCTCCTGCGGTTTCAAGCTGGTGAAGGACGCGTCTTCGCACGAATGATGGACGAGGCAATGGCGGTCGTGCGACGTCGCATCCCGCAGCTGTTTGAAGATGAGCAGTTTCAGGCTGAGCGTAAGAACATCATTCAGCGCTATCAGCAGCTTGAACACAAACTGATCGGTGAGTTCGACACCAAGATCCGTCCATCTGGCTTCGTTGTTGGTACGTTGCAAGAGGAGGATGGCAGCAGCCGGACGGAAGTGTTCCCAATCGTGGAGGGCAAACCAACGGCGATTGATGAGCTCGACGAACTTGTGGAAGCGAAGAAGATCACGGCCGAACAAGCAGCTATGTTGCATGAGTCATACGACACGTATCGAGATGAGCTCAACGAGATCGGACGAAGGTCGATGCGCGTGATGGTCGACTTCCGAAAGGAGCTCGCAAAGCACGATCAGGCTGCCGTAGGCATCCTGTTGAACGGCATTTTCGAAGATATCCGAACAAGCTTCCCTCGAGAGCGTGTCATTGAGTTCCTTCGTGGTCTTACGTCCTACATCCTTGGTCACATGGAAGACTACGTGCGTGTGTACTCAGCGAAACTCACAGGAGTGGTCGATGAGGCAACGACCGAAATGAGTCGTCAACTCGAGCGCATGTCGGAAGTCAATCTCATCCTCGACAACTACGGAACAACGACAGCTCCCATCGTTGTCGAAACATCGCCAACATATCAATCGCTCTTTGGCACGATCGAGCGACGCGTTGACGCTCGAGGCTTTACCGTGAGCGACGTGTCGCATATCCGCGCTGGCTCGCTTCTTCGGGCAGACGGCGGCTACATCATTCTCAATGCGATGGATGTGCTTTCGGATGCCAACGTGTGGGCCGCACTGAAGAAAGTGATGCTGTATGGTCGTCTCGATATTCAGCCCTTAGACGCGCAGTATCAGCTCAATGCGATAAAGCCAGACTACATCCGACTTGACGTGAAGGTGATCTTGTT
>JAURNF010000193.1 GCA_030830285.1 Candidatus Kapaibacterium sp. | reverse complement strand
GTCCGACCGTTCACTACCACCTTAATTGGAATACGAAACTCCGAGCGCAGTGCTTGCCAGTCGCTACTATTCGGTTTCACAGTTGGATGCACAAATGCATGGGTCGAGATGAGACGTCCATCCCAGCTTACAACGAGCGGACCAAACGTGACGCGCGCTGAATCAGCGGGACGATCACATACAAGGCGAACATCATCCCCAGCGTTGTTGAGCCATACGCGATCTGCACCGAATGCTCCGCGTGCTGCTGTGGGAGCGATCACCTCGATGTAGGTTGAAAACCGTGGTGCTCCAATGTCAGGCAAGATGTATGCGATCTGTGGCTGCGCAACCATCGCGGTAGTACACCACATCCATACGAGAGCAATGGCAACGCATGTAAGCAAACGATGTATCATATCGTGGCAATCACTTTGAGTTCAACAGCAATCGGCGTCGGCAACGCACCAATCTCAATTGTTGTGCGGCATGCATGGACACCAGCGAAGTGTTCTGCATACAAACGATTGAATACTGGGAAGTCCTTCTTCATGTCTGTCAGGAACACCTGCACATCAATGATCTGATCCCACGTCGAACCAGCATCCTCGATGATGTAGCGAATGTTGCGAAACACACTTAGCGTTTGCGCTTCGATGTCGTATTCACGTACTGTTCCGTCTTCATTGAGTGTCACTCCAGGAATCACGCGTGTGCCGCGCTCACGCGGACCCACACCGCTCAGGAAGAGCAGGTTGCCAACGCGACGTGCATGCGGATATGCGCCGACTGGTTCTGGAGCGCGCTCTGAATTGATGATGATCTTGTCCATGCGATTACACCTGAATACAAATGTTCTTTGGTTCTGTAAAGAAGCGGAGTGCTTCGATGCCCCCTTCACGCCCAACGCCACTTTGCTTGACACCACCAAATGGTGTACGGAGATCACGATTAAGCCATGTGTTCACCCAGACGATCCCACTCTCAAGTCGGTTCGCCGTGCGATGCGCACGCTGAAGCGAATTCGTCCATACCGATGCAGCCAATCCATACGGTGTGGAGTTGGCCATCGCAAGTACTTCGTCTTCGCCATCGAATGGGATGAGCGTTGCTACCGGACCGAAGATTTCCTCTTGGTTGACGCGGCACATTGCATCGAGTCCCTCAATGAGTGTTGGCGCAACAAAGAACCCGCCCTCGCACCGTCCATCGAGGTATACACGGGAACCACCGCATAACACCGTGCCACCCTCTTCTTGCGCAAGCGTGATATAGGAGAGCACTTTGTTCATGTGTGCCTCGTTCACGAGCGCACCTAACCGTGTTCCCTCGGCGAGTGGATCGCCCGGTGCAAACGCTGATACTTCGCGCACGAGCGCATCACGAAACGCATCGTAGATGCCACGCTGTACGAAGATGCGAGAGCCACACAGACAGATCTCACCTTGATTGGTGAACGCCGCACGTGCGACATGCCGCGCTACGTAGCCGATTTCGACATCATCATAGACAATGGTTGGGTTCTTACCACCAAGCTCGAGACTCAGCTTCTTAAACATCGGAGCAGCCGTGCGCGCAATCGTTGCACCTGTGGAAGTACCACCTGTGAAAGAGATCGCCTTGATCTGTGGATGTTCAACGATCGCTGCACCTACCTCAGCACCATACCCTTGCACGATGTTCAGCACGCCCGCTGGCAGTCCGGCATCGGTGCAGATCTGTCCGAGCAGAAACGCTGTCATCGGTGTGAGTTCGCTTGGCTTTGCAACCACCGTGTTCCCTGCCGCCAAGGCAGGAGCGATCTTCCATGTAAACAAGTACAGCGGAAGGTTCCACGGCGAGATGCAGCCAACCACGCCGAGCGGCGATCGCGTGACGTAATTCATCACATGCTGATCTGTTTGGTACGCTTCGGTGTGCGTGTGCAAGATCTCCGTCGCAAAGAACGCCATGTTGTCAATTGCGCGCGGGATGTCGACGGTGCGTGCAAGTGAAAGGGGCTTCCCTTGATCGTTCGACTCTGCAAGTGCGAGATCGTCGATGTGTTCGGCGATGCCACGAGAGATCGCCATAAGAATTTCCGAGCGTCGCTTCGCAGGTAGCGCTGACCATGCGGGGAATGCCTCGCGGGCCGCGACAACTGCCCGCTCGACGTCGGCTGCGGTGCTTCGTGCGATGAGTGAATACACTTCGCCAGTGGCAGGATTGACATTATCAATCCATCCACCCTCGACGGGGTCGTGGTAGTGTCCGCCGATGTAGTTTCTGATATGCAACATGATGATTTCCCTGAACTTGCGAATATACCGTATGTTGCTGCATGGAGTTCGCTGAAGCCGTCCGAATGTATCTCACGGCACTCGAGGTTGAGAAGAGTGCCAGTGGGCACACGATCGTTGCCTACGAGGGGGCGCTTGTGCAATTCCAACAATACCTCGCTGAGTCGTGGGGTTCGCTCCCAAACGTGGAGGATGTCACGGAGGCGGATATCCGTCCATTCCTTGGCTGGCTGCATGATCGTGGACTCGAGAAGCGATCGCTTCGAATGAAACTTGCGGCTGTGCGCAGTTTCTATCGCTTCCTGGTGCGGTCGGGCGTCATCGACCGAAACCCAGCTGCACTGCTTCGCTCGCCGAAGATTGATCGCAAACTCCCCTCGTTCCTGCAAGAGCACGAGGCTACGTCGCTGTGGAGCACATTTGACGTTGACGATGTGCATGGTCTGCGAGATCGGGCGCTGTGTGAGCTACTCTATGGATCTGGGTTGCGGATCTCCGAAGCATTGCAATTGGACCTTGGCGACATTGATGCTGCACACCGTACGGTTCGCGTGTTGGGTAAGCGCTCGAAGGAGCGTATCGTGCCTGTTACCCGTGAGACAATCGAAAGCATCGACGCATACGTCGCACGCAGATCTGAGCTGGGTCCTGACGTAGCAGAAGTCGCGCTGTTCCTGGGCGACCGTGGCAAGCGGCTGACGAGCGTAAGCGCATGGCGGATTGTGCGCCGAGCGCTTGGCCCGATTACCGAGGCCGACCGAAAGAGTCCACACATTTTGCGTCACTCCTTTGCAACGCACTTGCTCGATAACGGCGCCGACCTCTCTGCAGTGAGCGACATGTTGGGGCACTCGTCGCTGTCGACTACGCAGGTCTACACGCACGTGAGTGTCGAGCGACTCAAGGACGCGTACAAACAAGCCCATCCTCGGTCGCGACGGAGCCCTAAATGATCGTAGATTCGTGCATGCGAATCTCCGTTATCGGGTCAGGTCACCTCGGAACAATCCACGCGCGCCTCGCCGCGCAACAGTCCGACATCACGCTTGTTGGGATCGTTGATCCCGATCAAGCACGCGGAAGTGCTGTTGCTGCCGAGCACGGCGCCACATGGTATCCATCGATCGATGTCATGCCAGATGTTGACGCTGTCATCATCGCCGCACCAACATCGCTGCACTTTGAGCTTGCCACTGCGTGCCTCGACCGTGGGTTTCACTGTTTCATTGAAAAGCCCGTT
>JAURNF010000024.1 GCA_030830285.1 Candidatus Kapaibacterium sp. | reverse complement strand
TGAGCGCGATATCATCATCTACGGCACGGCCGTGAGTACGAGCGCCGATCTCGCGTCGATCGAGGCCGAGATTATGGTGCATGGACGCAGTGTTGATCGCAAACTCAACGTTGCGATGACGCGCGCTCGCAGCCAGCTGGTCGTCGTGGGTAATGAGCGCGTCCTTGCAACATCTGCTGCGTATCGCGAAGTGCTCAGCCGTTTGCACCACATGTCCTGTCCATCGGCTTGATGTTCTTGGCGTTGTAGTTTTGCACTATGGCAGGACACAGTAAATGGGCAAACATTAAGCGGCGTAAGGCAGTTGTCGATGCCCGTCGCGGCAAGCTCTTCACCAAGTGCTCGAAAGAGATCATCGTTGCTGCACGTCTTGGTGGTGGCGATCCCGAGAGTAATGCACGGCTTCGCATGGCGATCGATAATGCGCGTTCTGTTTCGATGCCCGTCGAGAATATCCGTCGCGCCATACAACGCGGTACTGGCGAGGTCGAAGGAGTCATCTACGAAGACGTCACCTACGAAGGATACGGTCCGATGGGCATAGCGATGATTGTTGTATGCACTACTGATCATCGCAATCGCACAACGCAGGAATTGCGAGCCACATTTTCGAAGTATGGTGGCAACCTCGGAGAGACAAACTCCGTTGCGTGGAGCTTCACACGACGAGGTCAACTACGCGTCGAGACTCCTCTCGAAGAGGAAGCCCTGCTCGAACTCGCGCTCGAAGCTGGCGTCGATGATGTGCACATGATTGACGATGGTGCCGTGATGTTCTGCAGTGTTGAATCGCTCGGAACATCTGCCAACATCCTCACTGACCAGGGGTTGGCCGTTCGTGAGCAGCACATCGTGTACGAGCCGCAAACGTTGGTAGATTGCTCAACCGGAGCACAGGATGAGATCCTGCTTCGTAAGATGCTTGACGTTCTTGATGACAACGACGATGTACAGAACGTGTTTCACAACGCTGACATTCTGGATGAGGACGAGTAAGTGCGAATTCTTGGCATCGACCCTGGATCAGTTGTCTGCGGATATGGCGTGATCGACGTTGACGGCAAGAAGATGACACTTGTCGAGTATGGCGTTGTAGCCGTGAAACGTCGCACAACATCCTTCCCTGGACGTCTACGTGAGATCCATGATCGCTTGTCGGCGGTGATCACGCGAACACAGCCGGATGTGTGCTCCATGGAGAAGGTGTTCTACGCTAAGAACGTCCTGTCCATCGTCCAACTCGCCCACGCACGTGGCGTGGCAGTGCTTGCCTGTGCGCAGGCTGGGCACGACCCAATCGAGTATACGCCCATGCAAGTCAAGCGGAGTGTTACCGGACGTGGCGCCGCGAACAAGGATCAAGTGCAACACATGGTACGTGCAATCCTCAAGATCGAGGAGACGCCTGAGTTCTTCGATGCAACCGACGCACTGGCCGTGGCGATCTGCCACGCCGTCAATGGTGGCCCTCCCCCAGCGATGGCGCGGGGTGGTGCTGTGTCCAAGCGACAGGCATGGAAGGACTTCGTGGAAAAGCACACGCAAAAGGTAAAGTCCTGACCCCCCCTTCGTTCGGTGGAAACGGCGTATTTTTGCGCTTTCTTACATCATCATCGAACGGATAGAACCCATGGCTCTCAATGTCGCCATCAATGGATTTGGTCGGATCGGACGTCTCGTGTTTCGCGCAATGAAGCAGCGAGGTCTCGATATCAACGTTGTTGGGATCAATGACCTTACAGATGCTGCTACGCTTGCGCACCTGTTGAAGTATGATTCTGCACATGGCAAGTTCAATGGCACGGTAGAGGTTGATGGATCAACGATCATCGTAAACGGCGATCGGATTCAGATTTCTGCAGAGAAGGCAATCGAGAATCTGCCATGGAGCGATCTTGACGTTGTCATCGAGTCGACAGGCGTGTTCACGTCGAAGGAAGCACTTACCAAGCACCTCAAGCACTCGAAGAAGGTGATCCTTACCGCTCCAGCGAAGGACAAGCTCGACGGAACGATTGTGCTTGGTGTGAACGATGACGAGCTCACAAACGACATGAATGTTGTATCGAACGCTTCATGCACGACAAACTGTCTTGCACCGATGGTGAAGGTTCTCAACGACACATTCGGTCTGGTCAACGGTTACATGACAACGGTTCACGCGTACACGAACGACCAGAACATCCTCGACCTTCCACACAAGGATCTGCGTCGCGCTCGCGCTGCTGCAGTGAACATCATCCCAACAACGACGGGTGCAGCAAAGGCTGTGAGCGAAGTTATCCCTTCGATGAAGGGTAAGCTCGATGGTATGGCCTTCCGCGTACCAACGCCTGATGGTTCGGTCACAGACTTTACAGCAGTACTTGCAACTCCAGCAACGAAGGACGAGATCAACGCGGCCTTCCGTGCTGCAGCTGAGGGTCCACTCAAGGGTATTCTCGAATACTGCACCGACCCAGTTGTATCGACAGATATTGTCGGCAATCCTCACTCATGCATCTTCGATGCGCTCAGCACGATGTCGATGGGCACAACGGTGAAGGTTGTTGGTTGGTACGACAACGAATGGGGCTACTCAAACCGTATTGTCGACCTTCTCCTGCGAGTTTCAGCGTGATCCAACGTATCGATGCTGTTGATGTAGCGGGCAAGCGCGTACTGACGCGTGTAGACTTCAATGTGCCGCAAGACAACACTGGTGCGATTACCGACGACACGCGTATTCGGGAATCACTGCCAACCATCGAGAGCATTACGTCTCGCGGTGGTGTTGCGATTCTGATGTCGCACCTTGGTCGTCCCAAGGGAGCGCGTGTCGGGAAGTACTCACTGCAACCAATCGCCGAGCATCTGCAAACGCTTCTGCCGCAGCAGCGCGTGCGTTTCGCACACGATTGTATCGGAGCCGATGTAGAAGCAGTCTGCGCCGAAGCACAATCGGGCGAAATCGTACTTCTCGAAAACCTGCGCTTCCATGCAGAGGAAGAGTCGAATGATGCAGCCTTCAGTGCACAGCTCGCTCGTCTGGGTGATGTGTATTGCAATGATGCATTCGGCACGGCTCATCGCGCACACGCAAGCACAGCAGGCGTTGCAGAGCACATTGGTACTGTGTGCGCTGGCATGTTGCTCGACAAGGAACTCGCCTATCTCGGTTCAGCCCTAGCAAACCCTAAACGTCCACTCGTGAGTGTGATGGGTGGATCGAAGATCTCGGGTAAGATCGATGTCATTACGGCACTCATGGACTCCTGCGACACGATCTTGATCGGTGGCGGTATGATGTTCACGTTCTTGGCAGCACAAGGTCATTCGGTTGGCTCGTCGCTTGTTGAGCACGAGAAACTCGATGTAGCGCGTGAAATTCTGCGCGTCGCTGCTGAACGAAACGTCGACCTCATGCTCCCGACTGATACTGTTGCTGCATCGGCGTTTTCCAACGATGCGCCGTCGCAGATTGTCGACGCAACAGCTATTCCCGACGGATGGATGGGACTCGACATCGGACCCGTCACCACGTCGACCTACGCAGGAACCATCCGCACTGCAGGCACGGTTGTATGGAACGGTCCAATGGGTGTGTTTGAGTTCCCCGCCTTCGCGGCAGGAACAAAGGCAATTGCCGAGGCAATGGCACAAGCGACAACACATGGTACCGTAACAATCGTGGGTGGTGGCGACTCTGCAGCAGCAATCTCGCAATTCGGTCTGGCGTCACACGTCACCCACGTTTCAACCGGTGGCGGTGCATCTCTCGAGTTCCTCGAGGGGAAGAAGCTCCCGGGCGTTGTTGCACTCGATCGGTAATTCATGAACACTGCATTCCCGCCGTTTATCAAGTTTCTCCTTATCGCAAACGTTGCGGTGTTTGTCGTGGAGAACCTCTTTCTTGCCGGACTCTCCTATGGTGGGACGCGGCTAGATCTTCTGTTGATGCAGTGGTTTGCATTGATGCCTATCGACGATGGGTTTCTACCGTGGCAACTCGTGTCGTACCAGTTCATGCACGGTAGCATCGGACACCTGTTCTTCAACATGCTCGCACTGTGGATGTTCGGTATGGAACTCGAACACCTCTGGGGCACGAAGCGGTTTGCGATGTACTATGTCCTCTCTGGCATCGCCGCTGGAGCAACGCACATCGTCATCAGTATGCTAATGGGCAACGGCGCACCTACCGTTGGGGCGTCGGGCTCCATCATGGGCGTGCTCCTTGCGTTTGGATTGACATTCCCGACGCGACCGGTGATGATGTTCCCCATCTTCTTCCCGATTCCTGCGCGCATTTTTGTTCTGCTGTATGCCGGACTCGACCTTGTGATGGGATTGATGAACACCAGCGATGGCGTCGCACACTTTGCGCACCTCGGCGGTGCACTTGGTGGATGGCTCCTTCTGAAGTTTGGCGCTCCGCTATTCCGACTAGCAGATCGTCAGCACACCTCGATGCCAAGGGGCTTACGCGACGACGACGCAATCGATGTTGATTATCGTGATGTGCCGCGACGGAGCGTACAGTACGACTACCAGCCGCACGTGATAACACCAGCGCCACCACCTGTTCGTACATCCACGCCAACACGGTTCGTCGTCGATGGCGAGTCGATTACGCAAGAAGCTATTGATGAGATCCTTGACAAGATTTCGCAGGCCGGATATCACAGTCTCACAGAACACGAAAAGCGTATTCTGTTCGAAGTCAGTCGCCAAATCTGAACCATGGATCTCGACCCTGCACTCCCCTCGTATTGCGATTCACTCTCATCTTATCAACGACGTCAGACCATTACGGCAACGATCGGCGATCTAACGATGGGGTCATCGGCGCCTATTCGCGTTCAGTCGATGACCACAACGAATACGATGGATACCGAGGCAACAATCGAGCAATCAATCCGCATGATCGATGCTGGCTGTGAGCTGGTTCGAATCACGGCACCAAGCATACGTGAGGCGAAGAACCTTGAGCACATTCGAGCTGGACTCCGTGCTCGCGGATATACGACACCACTTGTTGCCGACATTCATTACACTCCCAACGCAGCTGAGATTGCAGCGCGCGTTGTCGAGAAGGTGCGCATCAATCCCGGTAACTATGTAGACAAGAAGCAGTTCGCCGTGCTGGAGTATTCCGATGCGGAGTACATGCAGGAACTTGAGCGCATTCGTGATCGCTTTGTGCCGCTGGTAAAGATTTGTAAGGAGCACGGCACAGCAATGCGGATCGGAACAAATCACGGCTCATTGTCCGACCGGATCATGAGTCGCTATGGCGACAATCCGCACGGTATGGTTGAATCAGCACTTGAGTTTCTTCGTATTGCCGATGATGAAGGGTACGACAACATCGTGCTCTCGATGAAGTCGAGCAATCCGCTGATCATGGTCCAGGCGTACCGACTTCTTGTTGCGCGTCTGAAGCAGGAACAGATGAAGCCCTACCCCTTGCACCTCGGAGTCACCGAAGCTGGTGACGGTGAGGATGGTCGTGTAAAGAGTGCCGTCGGCATCGGCACACTGCTCGAGGACGGACTGGGCGATACAATCCGCGTATCGCTGACAGAGGACCCAGAAGCTGAGATTCCCGTAGCACAAGCACTTGCACGGAGGTACGCATGAGAACTCCGTACACATACACGCGTCGAGCTGCACGTACAGTTGCAACGATCGGACATGATCATGTGCCTCGTGTGGTTGCGAATCTTTCGGACGCAGCGATCACTCGCATGGAGGATCTTACTGCAATCGGGCATGTGTATGACCCTGTGACCGACAAGTGGGCTATGCGTGATCAAGCAGCAGAGTTCCTGTATATGGGCTCAACTCCCCTGCCCTTCATGGCACCAACAGGCACACGTCAGCTGCTTGATGCCGATGCATGGGCCGCGCATAGCGACACGTTCTACTGTGTCCCTGTGTTTACTGTCGACACCTATACGCATGCTACGGCACGGCATTCTGTGATGAATGTTGTTCGTTGCACGATTGACGAACTCACCAGCGACGTTGTCGCACAGCTGATACTCGACACCACGGTGGTGCTGCTTCTGTCGAGTACCGCACCATCGTACTACACGAGTATGCGTGCAGCTATTGATCGCGTAACGGATGCAGGGCTCACAGCGCCGATCATTCTCGAGCGCGACATCCGGTCTGCATCGATTGATGTATGTGTTCTCCACGCTTCGACGGATCTAGGGGGCTTGCTCGTCGACGGCCTCGGAGACGGCACGATGCTTCAAGTTGGAACACCAGAACATGTCGATCTTCAGCAGTCGATTCGACTAAGTTTTACGATCCTGCAAGCGACGCGCACGCGTATGACGAAGACCGAATACATCAGCTGTCCATCCTGCGGTCGAACGCTGTTCGATCTTCAGGAGACAACGGCACGGATTCGCTCGCATACTGATCACCTCAAGGGCGTCAAGATCGGCATCATGGGCTGCATTGTAAACGGTCCGGGCGAAATGGCTGATGCTGATTACGGGTACGTAGGTTCCGGACCCGATCGTATTACGTTGTATCGTGGACAAGAGATTGTTCAGCGCAACATTCCTTCTGACGGAGCAGTTGAGGCCTTGATCGACATCATCAAATCTGATGAACGTTGGGTAGTCCCAACAGCACCGTCATCGTAAGGTTATACGAGAGAACTAACGCCGTAGAACGAACACGGGCCTTGCACCACTGGTACAAGGCCCGTTGAACTATCTGGTTGTTGGTCGAGCTTACTTCTTCTTGCCCGGAGTAGCTTCTTCTGTTGATGCACCGCCACCCTTAGGATTGTGGCATGCTACAACAACTGCATCTGGACGGTCTGTGAACTCAACACCAGGGACATTAAGATCACGAACGTGAATTGCCTGGCCGCGACCAAGATTTGTCACGTCTACGTCAATGTGCTCAGGCATTGTTGTTGGGTCAACCTTCACATGTGCCTTGTGGATGATGTGCTCAAGCGTACCGCCCTCGCGAACACCAACAGCAAGACCTACCACATGGAGTGGAATCTTGACCGCAATCTTGTTGCCAGCAACGATACCCAGCATGTCAATGTGCAGGATCTTATCAGTTACCGGATCGAAGGTGACTTCCTTCACGATGCACTGAAGAGCCTTGCCAGCAACTTCAAGACGAACCGTCTTTGCTTCCGCTGTGTACACTACCGGACGAAGCGACAATGTTGGGACAGAGAAGTGCACAGGATCTTGGCCCTTTGCGTAGTACACACCAGGGGTGTGTCCTTCGTGGCGAAGTGCCTTCGCTGCTGATTGCCCTGGAACACGTGGTTCGGCGGCGAGAGTAATCTGGCTCATGGTATGACCTTGCGAGAATGTTTCCTGAACAGTATCAGCCAATCGCCTTGTCGAACAAGGAGCTTATCGACTGATTTTCGTGCGTCCGAACGATTGCCTCGGCAAACAATTCAGCCACACTGAAGACTTCGATCTTTGGATGATCCCCCTTGAGAGGAATCGTATCACTCACGTACAGAACTGAAATCGCGTCGCTCTGTGCAATCCGCTCCATCGCAGTGCCCGAAAACACTGGATGGGTACACACACCAACAATGCGCTTCGCACCCTGCTTCTTCAGAGCTTCAGCACACTGCACGAACGTGCTTCCAGTATCGATGAGATCGTCGATGATGATGACGTTCTTTCCCTCGACATCACCGATAATGTTCATCACCTCAGCAACATTGTGCTTCGGCCGACGCTTATCAACCACTACCAAGTCGGCATCACCTACCAGCTTGGCATACGAACGTGCGGTCTTCACACCACCAACGTCGGGTGCGGCAACAGCAACATTATCGAGTTGCAGTCGCTTCAGCATCGGCACTGTTACCGAAGAGGCATACAGGTGGTCGAGCGGAATGTCAAAAAAGCCCTGCAACTGCGGTGTGTGAAGGTCCATCGTGATAACACGATTTGCTCCAGCTTCTACCAACAAGTTCGCAACGAGCTTCGCTGTGATTGCAACACGTGGCTGATCTTTTCGATCCTGACGTGCATATCCAAAGTACGGGATTACAGCCGTGATGCGCCGAGCAGATGCCCGCTTCGCCGCGTCGATCAACATCAGGAGTTCGAGGATGTTGTCTGAAGGAGCACATGTAGACTGGACAATGTATAAGTCCACGCCACGTACGTTCTCTTCGTACTTCACCCAGATCTCGCCGTCGCTGAAATTCCTGATCGCAACCTTGGCGAGCTCACGCCCAGACGCAGCTGCGATCCGTTGTGCGATCTCTGGGTTCGATCTGCCGGCGACGATCTTAATCTCTGAATCCACGGTGTTTCCGGCTTGTAATCAGTTGGCTGGGGCGGCTGGGATCGAACCAACGAATGGCGGAACCAAAAACCGCTGCCTTACCACTTGGCGACGCCCCAGTTTTGAAGAGCCGCAAATATACGGCTCAACAATTTTTCAGCAAATCTTTGCTGTATGGAGAAGCCCCGTAAAAACGAGGCTCTCTCAAAACCTTCAGTGATCGAGATCTTAGCGCGTGTCTTGCGCTACGAATGGCAACAACGCAAGATGACGTGCATACTTGATAGCGCTGCACAAACGACGCTGTTGGAGCGCTGTAACGCCCGTGATGCGACGTGGGAGGATCTTACCTTGATCATTCGTAAAACGACCAAGAAACTTCGGATCGAGGTAGTCGATCAGACGAGACTTCTTGAGCGGATTTGTACGCTTCTTCGGCTGATTCCGCTTTTGACGGAACGGCGAATTGATCGTATTCGGGTTTGGTGCTGTTGGCATTGCCACGATGCGTTCTCCTGATTACTTTCCTTGTGCCTTCGCGTCGCGCACAGCTTGTGTCTTCTCGAGACGCTTCTTGAAGCGATCAACGCGACCTGCTGTGTCGATAAGCATTTGCTTACCCGTGTAGAACGGGTGCGACTTTGAATCAATTTCAAGAACCATGCGCTCGCCCTTATAGCACGTGCGCGTCTTGAATGTTGAGCCATCGGTCATCACGATGTCGATGGTCTTGTATGCTGGGTGAATTCCCTTCTTCATCCTGATTACCTCGAAAGATCCATCTTTTCAATTTGACCAACGTCGTCGACCTTGACAAAGCGCTCAAGGTACTTTACAGTACCTTTTTCTGAGCGAAATGCCTTGATGACCTTTACGCTAATCTTGTTGTCTCCGGCCTTTTTCTTGTTCTTGTCGCCGAATGTTTGCTGCTTTGCCATGACGTCCTCAATGTGCTGAGGGTGTGTAGATCGTGTTGATATGAACGACAAAGATACGGCAGAGAGATATTCTGTGCAAGTGCTTGTCGATTGGTCACTTGCCCCTTGCTAGATTTGCGCCATGGTAGTCTGCAAGTTCGGTGGAGCTGTACTGGCAACCCCAGAGGGGTTCCCTGCTATGGCGTCGATTGTATCGTCGCTGGGCGACGAATCGGTGGTCGTCGTGGTTTCAGCCTTGGGCTCGACCACCCGGCTCCTTGATGCAGCGCTTGCTGATGCACATTCGGCCGATTTGGAGGGTGCGATGCACCACGTCGCAGAGCTTGAGCGCCTTCACGGGGTCTGCTTGGCACGCCTTGGCCTCGATGGACAAGTTGCAAGATCCTTGCAAGTCTTGGTACAGGAAGGGCTTACAGCCCTTACAACGATGCTCCGTGGTATCGCCACGACGCGCCAATGCACGCCTCGCGTACGCGACCGGGTGCTGAGTTGGGGCGAAGATCTTGCGAGGGAAATTGCTGTGCGCTGGCTCAATGCCCAGGGGCTATCAGCTCGAAGCGTTCCATCTCGTTCGGTGATCGTGACGACTGATGAGTTTGGTTGTGCTCGCCCCTTGACCGAGGAGACAACTGGACACGCAACCGCATTGATTGCGCCGCTCCTTGCCGAGC
>JAURNF010000192.1 GCA_030830285.1 Candidatus Kapaibacterium sp. | reverse complement strand
TCATCACCGCATGGATCGTTCAGCGTCGTGGTCAGCTTCAGCACAGTATCGCGATCCTCTTCGGCAGTGTGATGCTGTTCGTTTCGCTGTTCTTACCTCTCGTTGCGCCGCGTATTGAACCATACACACAGGGTGCTGCGCTCGACTTCTACGAGTCGCTCGCCGGCAAGGATGTCTACGTAAAGCCGCTCACGATGAAGAGCTACGCGCACCTCTTCTACACGAACAAGCCACAAGAGCTCAGTGGCGCTGCACGTGGTATTGCACTCGACGATTGGGAGCCATGGCTGCTCGAGGGTAACATTGATAAGCCAGCGTATTTCGTAGCGCGTATCACTGACGCTGATGCGTGGCGTGCGCACCCATCACTCCGCGTGCTACGCGAAGAGGGTGGATTCGTGATCTTCCAGCGCGTTACTTCCGCGGACTCGTTGCAACGCCATAGCCGCTGAGTTCGATGGTTTCGTAGCCCTTTAGCGATGTGCGTAGCGTAGCAATCACGTTAAACGGACCAGGGGCAGTAGGCGTGAACTCGAATCCGATCTTAGCGCGCTCCCCCTTCGATACCTTCATGGGCATTGGCGTTGTTATGCGAACGCCGGGCGTCGGCGAATCAACCGACAGTGTGACGACACTGTCTGCATTCACCGCAAGTTCCACCTCGGCCGCAGATGGTGTACCAACGTCGCCACGATTGAATGCAAGGAAACCGCTTTCGAGTTGAATTGGGCGCAGCACATCAACCGATAAGCGAAGCACGTGTGCACCAGATGGATCGTTGGAGAACACCGTAACATACTTCGAGAGCTTACCGCTGCCGGCAGGCAGATTCAACGTGATGTGCATTGATGTTTTCTCACCGGGTGCGAGTACATTCTTATCAAGCGGTGCCGATGTGCATCCGCATTGAACACGCACCTCACTAATCTCAAGCGTGCTGTCGCCCGCGTTCGTCAATGTCAGCGTGCGATGAATCTTCTGGTCTTCCTTGCCGGGCGTTGGTGGAATCACCGTACCCCACGAAACCTCGTTATCCATCACCAAGCGTGGTTGTGCGTGGATCGAGAAAGGAACAATCACAGAAGTCACTGTGATCAGCGCGAGCATGATGAGCATGTTGCGCATTCGCTGTAGTTTCGTTGAACTATGCATCAACTCGTTGTTCTTGGTAATGTGCTTCTTGCTGTTGTGCTGACGGCCTATGCGTGTCAGGCGCAACACACTGGTGGAGACGATCTCCGTCCAGCTCCCAGCGTTGGTCAAACCCATCTCTCTCGTGCCGTTCAGCGTGCGCGTCAGTACGGAGTAGACTCGACGTTTCTCGCTGGAGTGCTTCAAGCACCTGGGACGGCATTTGATGAGAAGTACGTTCGCATCAACGTCACAAACTACGCGTCAAAACCGGATTATAGCTTCAACCTCACACCGCAGTCGGTAGAGAAGGTGCGTGGCTTCTTGGTGAAGCACGACTCGCTCCTGCGTCGCGCAGACTCCATGTATGGCGTACCGAAGGAAGTCGTTGCGTCGCTCCTCTGGGTTGAGTCCAAGCACGGTGTGGTGTTGGGCAAGAACCACGTTGCGAGTGTCTATCTCAGCACGCTGCTTGCGAGCGACGATGAGTATGTGGACAAGAACACAGCCAGTGTGATGAGTACCCAGAAGATCGACTCATCAAAGGTAGATAGTGTTCGTAGCGCTATTCGCAAGCGCGCTGAGCGCAAGGTGAGGTGGTCGGTGGAACAACTCAAGGCCCTACAGGAGATTCAGCGTCGTCGCACGATGAATGTGCACACACTCAACGGATCATGGGCTGGAGCGTTTGGTATGCCGCAGTTTATTCCATCGTCATATCTGTCCTGGGCAGCCGATGGAAACAACGACGGCATCATCGATCTCAACGATCTCAATGATGCCGTGGTTAGTGTCGCCAATTACTTACGCAAGAATGGCTGGGGTCCAGCCGAATCACAACAGCGTGCCGCAGTGCATCACTACAACAACAGCAACGCCTATGTTGATTGCGTGTTGACGCTTGCGGCCAAGGTTACTGAGCAGCCAGCTGCTCAGCCTCGGCAATAAAGCGCTCGACCACTGCCAGACCCTGATTCCAGAACGTCGGATCAGTGATGTCAACGCCAAGTGGCGCAAGCAAATGCTCCGGACGGTTAGAACCACCTGCTGCGAGGAGATCCATGTATGCAGGAACGAACTGAACTGGATCTTGCTGATATCGCTCGTAGAGTGCAAGCACAAGCAACTCACCAAACGAGTACGCATACACGTACCCCGGTGTCGAGATGAAGTGCGAGATGTATGACCACCATGTTTCGTATCCCGGACGCAGCACAACTGCATCGCCGAACTGCTCGCTCTGCGTGCGCAGCCAGATGTCGTTGATCTGCGCAACACTCAGTTCACCTTCTGCACGACGCGTTGTGTGCATTGCATGCTCGAAGCGATTGAGTGCGATCTGACGGAAGATGGTGTTCACCATGCCGTCGATCTTCGACATCATGAGTGCAAGCTTCTCTTCCTTCGTCGATGCCGACTCCATCAGCTTCTTGAAGGTGAGCATCTCACCGAACACACTTGCTGTTTCCGCAACCGTAAGTGGCGTGTACATCAGCAGCGAACCTGCCGAACGGGAGAGGTACTGATGGATACCGTGGCCCATCTCGTGTGCGAGTGTCTCGACATCACGCGAGGTGCCGGTGAAGTTCGTGAAGAGGTATGGGTGAGCTGACGCACATGTTGGAGATGCGTAGGCGCCAGAGCGCTTGCCCTTCTGCACAGGAGCGTGGATCCAATTCTTATCGAAGAACATTGCTGCAATCTCACCGGCCTTTGGATCAAAGTCGGCATACGTTTGGATCACGATGTCCTTTGCTTCTTGCCATGTCCAAAAGCGCGACTCCGAACCGATGGCTGCGTTACGATCATAATCGTAGAACGTATCAAGTCCGAGCAGACGCTTCTTGAGTCCGTAGGCACGGTGGACAAGATCATAGCGCTTCACAACGCTCTGAATCAACGTTTCAACAGCGTCATCCGACACCTCGTTGCTCATGTTTCTGCTCGAGATCCACGTAGGATACTTGCGCAGTTGATCCGTTGCCTCGCAATCAGCGATGATCGTGTTGAACACGTAGGCATGTTGGTCGGCATCTTTTGCAAGACCAAGCGATAGCGCATCGGCAGCGTCCTTGCGGAGATCACGGTCGGCATCGAACATCAATCGTGAGACTGATGCCAACGGCATCTCATCACCGCGCACATTGAATGACGCACCATTCATCAGTACGTCGTGCAAACGCACCCATGAACTACGCGACGTGTTGGCCTTTGCAGACATCACACGCTCGCCATCCTCGGTGAGCATGTGTGCCTTTTCTTCGATGATACCTTCGAGCCAATGACGACGCGTAGCCATCTCTGGCGCATCAAGCAG
>JAURNF010000191.1 GCA_030830285.1 Candidatus Kapaibacterium sp. | reverse complement strand
GAGGCACTCATTACGTTCCGCATGCAGGAGACCGTTCCCGTGGTTATTGACATTGTTGATGCCCGCGGCATCGTTGTCGCGCAGCTGCTCGATGGCACAACAACGCTTTCAGGCGGGGAGTACGCTGTGCGCACATCAACGGCTGGGCTTCCTTCGGGCATGTACGTTGTGCGCCTGCAAGCTGGCGTGTTTGCACAGAACATTCCTTTTGTCGTGGCGAAGTAGCATGGCGACTGTAGATGTCTGTGTGATTGGCGCTGGTGCTGCCGGACTTCATTGTGCGGCACATGCTGGTGCGCAGGGTGCATCGTTAGTGGTGCTCGAACACAACGACCGTCCTGGTAAGAAGATCCGCATCTCTGGTGGGGGGCGATGTAATTTCACGAACCGCGTCGTGACGCATCGCAACATGATCTCGCAGAACCCCGAATTCGCACGATCAGCCCTCGCCCGGTATACGCCCGACGACTTTATCGCGTTGGTCGACGCACACGGCATTGCCTGGCACGAGAAGAAGCTCGGTCAGCTCTTCTGTGATGAATCAGCACAGCAGATTATCGATATGCTTCTAACCGAATGCGAGCGTGCGGGTGTTGACATGCGCTACCGCGTGGGAGTGCAATCGGTAACGAAGAGCGATGACTTCGTTATCACAACGACGAGTGGCGCAGTGCATGCACGGAATGTGGTGATTGCAACTGGTGGACTCAGTATCCCGTCGCTCGGTGCAACCGATCTTGGCTATCGCATCGCGAAGCATTTCGGTCATGCCATCGTACCGCTTCTGCCAGCACTTGTACCACTTACGTTTGATCCCTCCTACGAACGGCGCTGGTCCGGCCTTTCCGGCATCAGTGTTGATGCCTGTGTTTCATCAAACGGCATGGCATTTCGTGAGAATCTCCTGTTTACGCATCGCGGCTTAAGCGGTCCGGCAATTCTTCAGATCTCATCATATCTCAGCGATGGCGATGCAATCACCATTGATGTGGTCCCTGATGTAACACTCGCATCGTGCGTTGATTCGCTACCTGCAGAGAAGCGGCACCTTGCGACGATTCTCCATGAGATCTTGCCCCAGCGCTTTCTCGATGAATGGAATGATCACACGCTGCATCGTGCAGTGAATGCTACGCCAAAGCGAGATCTTGAAGCTGCCATTGAAGCACTTCATGCGTGGAACATCGTTCCGAAGGGCACAGAAGGATATGCAAAGGCCGAAGTAACACGTGGTGGTGTTGATACGCGTATGCTCTCGTCAAAGACCATGGAGAGTTCGCAGACACCTGGGCTGTTCTTCATCGGAGAGGTTGTCGACGTCACGGGATGGCTCGGCGGATACAATTTCCAATGGGCGTGGTCATCAGCTGTTGCTGCCGGCTCGGAGCTCAGCAAGCGCAGCGCGTAAGTCCGACTCAATGTCTGCGAGTTGAGATCTGCGCCACTCTATAGCTCGATCGAATGATGCCAACCCTTGTGCAATCGCCTTGGTAAAGACGAGTCGCGTAGTGACGCTATCGCATGCTGGATACGCTTGCAGACACAGCCATGCGTATGTCTGCATCTGACGGTGGTACACGCGTGTAAGAGCATCCACGTCGGACTCATCGCGTACAGCGTTTGTCTTCCAGTCCCATACACTCATCGACCCATCCGCGTGCGTCAGACGACAATCGAGGATGCCTTGAATTGCTACATCGTCGAGTGTACTAATCAAGCGAACCTCACGTCGCGCTTCGCGAAGAATCTCCGCATTCGCCGTCACCAACGGCGAGTCGAAGAGTCCGGATATCTCAAGTGCTGCCTCAGTTGCGCGATCGCGATCAAGCTGATGTGTCGATAACGCGCGCGCGATCAATGCCAGTCGCTCAGAATGATCAAGTCCCAATGCAGCTGGTAACGTCGCCGCTACTACATCATGCACTGCGATACCATATGCTGCGCCGGCTGTGCCGCCCTCGACGTTCCGGTCGCCATCTTCGGTCCAGCGGTGTGCGTGCATGAACTGTGTAGGTGCTACTAGTTCTGCGTTTGGTTGCTCCAAGTGATCCAACAGCACAATCTCATTCCGCTCTGCAAGTACATCGGCAAACTGCTCCGACGTATGATCAGCAACGATTGCTACGTGATTGCGAGCTGCTGCAAGTGCAGACCCCAGAACGCCACCCATACCGGGAAGATCTCCATGCAACTCATCCGCTGCATGCAGAATCGCGAGATGTGACTTCGCACGTGTTAGCGCAACGTATAGACGTCGGCGAAACTCAGCCGTCTCCCGCTGCACGGTGCGTTGCTTCGCCATCACATGTGTCTTCACCGCAGGCAGTTCCTCAATCGTGCTTGGCACGGCAGGGTTGATCGCATCAGTGGCAATCGAGAAGGAAACACCCACTTCATCAGTTGAAAGGTGCATGTGTGGCCGACCCTTTGTGGCGAGACCGCCCAAGACCACAATGCCAAACTCCAACCCCTTTGATGCGTGAATTGTCATCACGCGAACGGCATCAGCATTGGATGGAACGAAGCCATCGCGTTCGCGATCGCCATTGATCGGACTCAGTGCCGTGACCGCATCGTAGAGCGTACCGCCGGTGCCATCAACCGCGGAACGGATGATCTCCAGCGCTTTCTCAACGTTTGCGAGGATTTGTTCTCTCCGTTCATCCAGGGCCAGTGTGGCGTAGCATCCTGATGTATCGAGTGCGTGCTGCACAAGCCCCATCGGCGACATACGAACGCTCGCATTCTCCCATTCCGTGAGCAGCGTATGAGCACGAAGGAGATTGGGAGATTGAACTCCATCTGCTGTGCATGTCGCGAGTCCGTCTCGAAGGCTCGAACGACGTCCAAGAAAAGCTGCTGTTGCCAATTCTGCATCAGTACACCGCAGCAATGGGGAGCGACACAGCGTTGCCACCGCGAGATTGTCTGACGGTGCAATACATGCTGTCAGCAGTGAGCGAATGTCCACTACCTCTGGACGCGAAAAAAACGATGCTCCACCGTGAAGATCTGCCGGGATACGAAGCTCAGCAAGTGCTTCACCAACGGCAACCACCTGAGCATTCGTCTGCACAAGCACCGCGATGTCTGAAGGACGTGGCAAACGTGTTGACCACGTACCCGAAGGTCGGTCGAAGACGGCGATATCTCGTCGCAATATCCCATTAAGAATGTTGCCAACGTGATGTGCGATGGCTGCATGCTCATCATCTGGTGCAAGCACCACTGAGCATGTGCCCAGATGCTCGGATGCAACGTATGCTGGAACACTGCGCAGAGGCTGATATCCTACGTCGTACGACGTTATGTCGGTAATCGGAGGTGCAACAACTGCTCCAAACATTGCAGAGCATATCGCGTTTACGCTGGCAGCGACACGCTCATGCATGCGGAATGATGTGACAAGCGGACGATATCCGGTATCTGTACCACGATGAAGATTCGCCCGTTGCAGCGCATAGGTAGCGCGCCGAAACAACCGCACATCAGCGTCCCGAAACCCGTAGATGCTCTGCTTATCGTCACCCACGATACACACGTTTGGTGTCGGTGCGTCTTCTCCTTCAAGTGCAGGCGCGAGCCGACTCAGGACAGCATACTGCAGTGGATCTGTGTCCTGAAACTCGTCAACCATGATGAACCGCACGCTCTTTCGCAGTGTCGCAACAATTGACGCGTCACGGAGAAGATCCACCGTCAAATGAATCATGTCATCAAAATCAATCGCATTACGATCGCGCTTGGCAGCACGATAGAGTGCGCGTGAGGTTGTCGCCACAGTATTGATGGTCGAAATGACCTCATCAAACCGTTGCTCTTGAATGCTGTTCCAGGGTGTCTGGAGGAGATCGAGATTGTTTCGTACTTCAGCCGAAGCAGTTGGCAACGATTCCATCGTCGCGCGCAGTTCCTTCGACAAGAGAGCCGTGCGTAGTTGATGTTTTGTCGTAAAGGCAGAGGTGTAGAGCTCCATCACCTCCGAAGCCACTCGATCGTCACAAGAATCGCCGCATCGTACGGCCAGTGCACGCGCGTCGTCCAGGATTCGCGCGATTGACGGTACATCGCTCAGGGGCGCAAGGAGCTCGTGGAGCAACTGCAAGGTGTCGCGAGCAACTGTGCGTGTGTAGTCCTCAACAACGTCACGTCGACGATCAGAAGGTAGTGATTCAGCACCACGGGCCAGAACCTGTGCAAACGACGTGTCGCTTGTTGCTCTCGCAAGAATATCCTGGACAACATTGATTGAGACATCGTCAAACACCGATGCGAGCGACGCAGCTGTTGGTGACCCTACTGCGAGGTGCTCTGACATTGCGCGTCGTACCGCATCGTCGACCAGCAAGGAGGCTTCCGTTCCCTCAATCTCGCGGAGTTCCGCATCGAGTTCGAGCTCTTCTGAGTATTGTCGAACTAGGCCCGCACAAAAGCTGTGGAATGTGCTGATGCGAGCAGTTGAGATTGCACTCGACCATTGGCGAAGCTGACGGCACAGTTCCTCGTCAGACAGCGATGTTGCGAAGGACGCTCGCAGCTCCGGAGAGCGTTGTGCATCGATCAACAGGCGATGAATCCGCTCTCGCATTTCCGCTGCCGCAGCTCGGGTAAACGTGATTGCAATGATCTGATCCAGCGGTGTTCCTGTTTCGATCAGGATCTTCACAAAGCGATGTGTGACGACGCTTGTCTTACCAGAACCAGCGTTCGCATGGACGGCGCAATGCACATGCAGATCAAGCGCGGCTTGTTGCTCCGGAGTGAACTGCATCATCCTGTTACTCCTCGCCGGAAGGCAACAGCATGCAACGAGACCACTCGTCGGGTGCGCAGACGTACGTTGCTACGCGGGCGATCCCTTGGAGATCCACAGCTTCGAGCGATGCAATAGTTGCGTATGGATGTTCAGGAGCGCCGTCTTCGAGGAGCCCCTTGCCAAGCATGGTCATGCGAGCTGATAGCGACTCGAGAGCCATGAGTTTGCTTGCGCGCAACTGAGCTTTCGCACGTGCGAGCTCTGATGCCGTAACACCCTCGCTGGCAATCTCTGAGAGGATGGATGCAATTGAGGTATGCACAGTGGCAATGCGCGACTCGTCAACACCAGCGTAGATCGAGAACGAACCACAGTCAGCAAAAAGCTGCACCTGTGAATACACCGAATGCGCCAGTCCGCGCTTCTCACGGAGGCGGACGTTGAGCCTGGACGACATTCCATCGCCGAGAATCACGTTGATCAGTTGCAGTGCATATCGATCGGCGTCGCCATACCCACGTGTTCGCGATTGCCACAACACGTGCGCCTGCTGAACCGGACGTCGAATTGTGACTTCGTTTGGCTTGCGTTGGGGAGGTGTCGTACGCTTGCGGGCAGTCTTCGTTCGTGTGAGATCCTGCGTGTGCTGCTCGACAAGCTTTGTGATCGTATCGATCGTGACATTGCCACTCACCGCTACGATGATGCGTCCAGGCACGTAGTGCTTGGCATGAAACGCACGTACTTCATCGGCTGTGATGTTCGTCACGCTAGCAACCGTTCCAACGATTGGCATGCCGAGGGGATGAGCTCCGAAGAGTTGCTGCTCTCCAAGATCGAACACGTATTCCTCCGGTTCGTCTTCGTATGAGCGAATCTCTTCAATGATGATTCCGCGCTCAGTCTCTACATCCTCGTCACGAAACACAGGATGGAGCACAACGTCTGCGAGTGTAGCAATCACACGTGGCAAGTGCTGTGTGAGCGTACGCACATAGTAGCAGGTTTCTTCCTTCGTTGTGTAGGCGTTGACGTACGCACCAACGTTCTCGAAATCGCGAGAAATGCGTGACATTGTACGGGTTGGTGTGCGTCGAAATGCCGTGTGTTCAACGACGTGCGCGACGCCATCGCCGCCCTTTGGTTCATCGCGTGTTCCGGCATCTACCCAAAAACTCACAGCGCACGAGTCCACGTGCGGAACGTGATCACAAACAACACGAATTCCATTCGCAAGGGTAACAACGGTAGGGGGCGTCCATGGCATATCAACGAAGTTACGTGATCATTGCTGATCGGACTCACATCAAAATCATGCGTGGTAGAACACAAGAAAATCAGTAATTCTGTACTCATGCGAACCTGGTTTTCTCTCGATACGTGGGGAATTGTTGCCGCGACCTGCGCTGCCATTGCGCTCCTGTATGTGATCCCTCAGAACTTTAGCTTCCTGAGTCCGTTCACGCAGGCGCTTGGGGACTTTGATCTCACAGATATGGTGTTTACACAGTTCCGTGATGACAATGCGGTAGCGGCAGACACGTCTATCGTGTTGGTTAACATCGGCGACTGCGGTAGAGCGGATATCGCAGTGATGATCGATCGGATACGGAGTCAGCAGCCGCGGGCAATCGGTGTTGACGCCTTCTTTCGTCAACCGAAGGAGGAGGATCGTGCCGGAGACTCGTTGCTGGCAGATGTGTGCTCCAGTACGAAGAATCTCGTACTCGTGAGTAAGGTTGCGTACCGAAACGAAGAGTCTTACGACATTGATCAGGCATTCGACACGCTCGAAACAAGTCACCCGATGTTTATGCGAGGCGTATCAACGGGATATGCTAATCTGATCATTGATCAAGATGCGGCATTTATGACCGTGCGAACGGTGTCGCTGACAGAGGAGTGTGACGGACGGCAGGAGCCATCGTTTGCATTACGAATTGCAGAGATCGCCAACCCATCGGCTGCCGGCCTCGCACGTAGTCGTGGGACCTCGGAGGAAGTCATCAATTATCGTGGTGGAGTCGACAAGTTCTATGCTCTTGATGTGGAGGACGTGCGAGATAGCGCCGTGGACCTCTCGATACTTCACGATAAGATTGTGTTGATGGGGTACATGGGGGACCGACTTGGACAGCCTTCATTCACCGACAATTTCTTCACACCGCTGAATAGTGCCTATGTTGGACGGAGCTATCCAGACATGTATGGCGTGGTCATTCATGCCAATGTCGTATCGATGATACTCTCAGGTCGGTACATTACCACAATGCCACTATGGCAGAGTCTTCTTCTTGGATTTGTTGTGCTCTGGTTCAATGTCGGACTCTTCACATGGATCTTTCGTCACGCGGAGAACTGGTATGACACTCTTGCCTTGGGACTGCAGCTGGGGCAATCACTGTTGTTCCTGTATCTCACCATCGTGATGTATGATGTAGCAACATATAAGCTCGTGTTTACGCCTGCTCTTGTTGCGGTTGCGCTTGTGGGGACTGTCCATGACCTCTATCATGACTCAATTAAGAAGCTCGTCAAGGCGATGATGAGCCGCATTCGACGCACACCAACAACATTCCATGCTGAATCAACCTAACAGGCCAATCATGCGCATCATTATCCGAGTGGTGACGATGTTGTGTGCCGCTGGCATAGCGGCATGCATGTCCCATGAGTTGCACGCACAAGAGCTCAAGCTGCTTGCTGTACGGGGAAAGGTCACAACCAGTTCGGGTGCGAAGCTCACCGCTGGGCAACAGCTTGGGATGAACGATCGAGTAACGATTGCCGCTGGAGGGTACGTCAGCGTAGTGCATGCCAATGGACGCACACTTGAAATCAACAAGCCCTCGACGGTTGCTGTTCGTGACCTCCATCAACGTCTTACACGTCCAACATCAAGTGCCTCGAGCAAATTTGCATCCTATGTCACAAGCGAGCTTACCGAGACGAGCGAGCCGATTGCCTTTAAGAGTAAGCGACGTGGTAACATGAAGACAACAGGTAGTGTTGAACGCGCAGCCGGCGATGATGTTGATGCGGTTGATACCGTGCTGCGTGTCGTTGGAGCACCGGGGGAAGTCCAAGCATTAGCGGCAATCTCATCATCGAAGATTGAACGCGATGGGCGCGTTGCCATCGTGATGCCTCGAACAACGCGCTTACTGTCAGATTCAGTGACATTCGTCTGGCGTCGTACGCCAAAGTGGAAATCCTATCGACTTGTGATAACCGACCGCGCCAATACTGTCATTGTGAACATTGAGACTGCTGACACCACGATGACGCTGGGATTGCTGGCGCAAGGCATCAAGCCAGGTGAACTGTACGCGTGGCGTATCGAGGCATCGAGTCAGCCATCTGAGCGAACACCTGAGTACTCGCTTTGGATTCTCAACGGATCGGCTCGTCGCGATGCAGAGGCGTTGCTCGACGATGTATCGTCGTCGCAGGACAATCCAGAGTCTGCTATTGCAATGCTCATTCGCGCAGCAGTATGTGAGGACCTTGGTTTGGTGTATGATGCATACCGCCTCTACATGGGCGTTGTGCAGGCAGAGCCCGAGATCGCGAGTTATCGCAGAGCCTGTGCGGAGTTTCTTCTCCGACATTCACTCACGATCGAAGCGTACAACATGTACGAAGCGCAATGACACCATCGCAACTCTGGTATGCGGCAGCGGTGCTGCTGTTTGTGCTTGAAATCATTACGCCTGGATTTGTGCTCGCACCCATTGCGCTTGGAGCCCTCGCCGCTGGTATCGGCGCGGAACTTGGTGCGACGCTTCAGTGGCAGCTGGGATTGGTTGTTCTAGCGACAGGCCTGGGGTTCGTTGTCGTGCGTCCGCTCCTTCGTCGAGCACGACCGAGCTCTGATACTGATGGGCACGAACAGACGGACGTACTTCTGGGACGTGTAGCTGTTGTGACGCAGCTCATTACATCTGACGGTGTACACGGAGAGGTTGAGGTAGACTCAACACCATGGAGTGCCGTGTCGCTTCGCGCAACAGAGCTTCACCCAGGAACGCAGGTGCGCATTTGCGGAGTGGAGTCGACAACACTCGTCGTCGAAGAGGTCGAGTAAGGTTAAGCTTCTACCGACGCAACGCGCCACGGTAGCGTGCGCCCAGCCCACATCGGAACTACATCGTTGTAGCGCTCAGGGATGGTCATCTCTTCACGTACCAACCGAACCGTCGTAGGCGGTGGTGTGATGCCGTAAAGTTGCTGTGCGCGATCTGCAACAAATGCTTGGAGGTTGTGCAACACATTGTGTCGCTCAAATAGCTCCGCGAGCATTGGAAGAATGATTGGTGCTGTGAAGACACCAGCAGCACAACCAGGACATTCCTTCTTCGAGACTGGGTGCGGCGCGCTGTCGCTGCCCATCATCAGCTTTGGGTGAGCGGCAAGTGCGGCTTGCAGCAGTGCGTCGCGATCTTCCGGACGCTTCGCGATTGGCTTGCAGAAGAGGTGCGGATTGAGAAGGCCACCAGCCACATCGTCGAGTGTAATGATGAGATGGTGCGGTGTAACGGTCGCACGCAGGTTTGGGAATTCATCCAGCAACCGGACAGCGGCCTGCGTCGTGATATGTTCCATCGTGATCCGCAGACGAGGGAACTTGGTGGCGAGAGCTCGGTAGACTTCGCAGAACTCTTCTTCACGATCCATCACAAAGCCATGTGTTTCGCCATGGACGAGCAGCGGAATGTCGAGCTCCTCCATCATGGCGAACACGTGCGACATTGCCATGATCTCTTGTACACCCGAGTCGCTGTTTGTTGTAGCGCCAGCCGGATACAGTTTGATACCGATGATGTGTGGCTTGGCAGCAACAAGTTCTTCGCGACTGTAGTCACGGAAGAACAACGTCATGTATGGATCAAACGCATATCCAGATGTCGCCCGACGAACTTCGGCCGTATACCAATGCAGTCGGTCGATGGTGTCGACAGGGGGCACGAGATTCGGCATGATGACGGCACCAGCGAAATGCTGAGCTGACAGTGGTGCAACGACGTCGAGCATGGCGTCTTGTCGCACGTGGAGATGCATGTCAACTGGTGAGGTGAGAATCAGTTCTGTCATGGTGTCGCGGTGGGGTAGGGTGGAATATCGTCCAACAAATCTACGGCTCCGTCGGAACCTACACGTGCGCAGTGCGCCACGCGTCCGTTTGTGAGGAACATGTATGGCGCTTGAAGCTTCAGGTTGTACCACGCGGATTGACGGAGGGCAGCGTGCGTGATTGCGACATCGTAGGACTTGCACTCAACCAACACAAAGGGCTTGAGCTCGGCATCGCGCCAGAGCACATCAAAGCGCTGGCCGCGGTCATCGACGACACGTTCGACACTGCAGCGTCCGAGCGGATATCCACGTGCAATGAACCAATGGATGCAATGCTGACGAACCCACTCCTCCGGTGTAAGCGCAACACGCTGTTTGCGCACGGGATCGACGATCGTGAGTCGGCCGTCGTCACTCGAGATGCGCGCATCGATCGTCGGGAAGATCAGCGGTGGCAGATGCAGCTCGTTAGCCATGATGTTCAGCGAGCATGGTCATCAGGGCATCAATGGCCATCGCAACATTCGTATGGACGTCGGAGATGGAAGCTTCCATCATGTAGCATGGTGCCGTGATGATGCGGTGTGTTGTATCGATCGAGATCTGACGCACCGTACACTCGGCTGGGTGTGCGCCGGTAGCGGTAATACCACCGTTGATCGCTGCGATGTCGTAGGGCGATGGTTCTGACGTTGTGCCAACTGTTACTGTGGGCTGCTCGTCAGTGCCTTGCAATGCACGCGCAATGGTTGTGCCCGCCATGCAGAGTCCGACGATCGGCTTGCCGGCAGCTCGGCATGCAATGATGCACGATTGTACCGACGGCTCGATACTGCCATTGGGTCCGTCGAATGCCCACGTGGTAAAGTTCTTTGCAACACCGAAGCCGCCCGGAATCACAATCGCATCAATGTCATCGATGGCGAGTGTACTTAGCGGCACAATCGCTCCACGTGCGATGCGTGCAGACTCTGTGAGGACGTTGCGCGCATCGGGTTGTTCAGCACCTGTGCGGTGGTCAATGACATGATGTTGGGAGACGTCTGGAGCAGCGCAGATGACCTGCGCACCATGACGGTTGAGCTCCAGAATTGTGAGGACAGATTCGTGAATCTCCGATCCGTCGTAGACGCCGCAGCCGCTCAGGAGGACGGCTACGCGATAGGAGTGCGTCATCGCTGACCTCCGCGTTGCATATCGACAACCTTTTTGGAAAGCATGTACACGATAAAGAAGAACGCAATGACATTCGCCCAGATGATGCTGACATCATCATCGAGCAGACCATACGTGAGCCAGAGGAGGCAGCCGCAGAACATCAGACTCAACATGCCGATGCTGAGTTGATCAACTTGCTGCGTGCGCCACACCTTGATGGCCTGTGGTGCGAGGGCAAAGGTCGAACAGCAGCCCGCTGCCAGACCTAGAAGTGTAACGTGATCCATGAATACTTACGTCGTGTGAGAAGTCAACTTGAGTTCCACCAGTACCTGCTGCAATCGATCTGGGTAATTCGTCACAACACCACGCACGCCAAGCTTGATTGCTGCGAGCAAATCCTCACGTGTGTTGATCGTGTACACGCCCATAGGGATCATGTGCTGCGCGCAATTCTGCATGAGCTCGGGAGTGAGCTCCTCAAATGCGCAGCCAAAGGCATCAGCGCGGCAGGCAGCGATCACGTCATGTGGTAACCGTATGTCGCCTGGCACGTTGAGTGCAAGCGTACGTACGTTAGGACGTAGTTGCTTTAGGTGAAGCAGAATGCGATGGTCGAATGATGAGAATACCGTGGTGTCCATCATCTCGTGCGCGTCGATTGCAGATAGCACGTCGCCAATGATTTGCAGCGATCGATCAGATCCATCCATCGGCTTTAGCTCAATGTTGAGGTATGCACGCCCCTTGATAAGGGCCAATGCCTCCTCAAGCGAGGGAATGCGCTCGGCGGCGAACGTTGCATCGAACCACGAGCCAGCATCAAGTGCACGGATCTCGTCGTAGGTGTGTTCGCGAATGTCGCCTGTGCCGTTCGTTGTTCGTGAGAGATCCTCATCGTGGAACACCACGATGTGGTTGTCACGTGTTACTTGGATGTCGATCTCGATCATGGATGCACCACATGCAATCGCCGATGCGATTGAAGCAAGGGTGTTTTCTGGAGCACTACCTGATGCACCACGGTGGGCGCAGATGACAACTGGTGTTGCACGGACTGTATCGACAAGTGGAATCATGCACACGTACCTGCGAGTTCTCCGCGATACCCACGCAACACATCTGAGCTTGCCATGCGACGCTTGCCAGGAAGCTGAATCTCATCGAGTCGCAATGCACCGTCAGCACATCCAACCAGGAACTGATCGCCGTCGATGCGCCACGTGCCCATAGGCGTTGACGTGTCAGCAAGCGAGGCGCGATAGACCTTGAGCATCTCGCCATTCCACATTGTCCACGCACATGGTGTTGGTGACAATCCATGAATCAT
>JAURNF010000190.1 GCA_030830285.1 Candidatus Kapaibacterium sp. | reverse complement strand
GATCCTCTGCGCGACGTGCACATTATGTCGGGCGGACAGCGCAAGCGTGTTGCAATTGCACGCGCGCTGATGGCCGAGCCCGACTTGCTGATTCTCGACGAGCCAACGAACCACCTCGATGCGGTGAGCGTGCAGTGGTTGCAAGACGACTTGCAGGCAACATCGCGCGGACTCTTGCTTGTGACACACGATCGATACTTTCTCGACGCAGTGTGCACACGCATCATCGAACTCGATCAACACCGACTCTTTTCGTACGACGGTTCGTACGAATCCTACCTCGAGCGCAAGGAGTCGATGATCGCCGTGGCCGATGCCACAGCAGATCACCAGCGCAACAAGCTCCGCACCGAACTCGCGTGGTTGCAAAAGGGTGCCAAGGCACGTCGCACCAAGCAGCAGAGTCGCATCGACTGGATCGAGAAGATGCAGCGCGAGCAGAAGACCGCATCAACTGAGTTTCGCGATATCGACATCGAAGTCGGCGGACGCTTCCTCGGCGGAAAGATCATCGACGCCGTCGAGATCACGCATGGATCACTGATCACCAACTTCACCTATCGCGCTGCTCCTTCCAATCGCATCGGCATCATTGGTGCCAATGGCTCGGGCAAGACAACGCTCCTGAACATTCTCGCCGGACACATCCGTCCAACGTCGGGCTACGTTGACATTGGTGACACCGTGACGATCGGATTCTTCCAACAGGAAATCAAGGATCTCGACGAGAACGCAACCGTGGTTGCCAACGTGCGACATATCGCCGAGTACATCGACGCAGGTGTTGGACGTGAGCGGTACATCAGCGCGAAGGAATTGTGCGATCGCTTCGGATTTTCCTCAAAGCAGCAGCACGCCTACGTGCATACGCTGTCAGGGGGCGAGCGACGCCGCCTCGGCCTCTTGCGTGTGTTGATGTCGAACCCCAACGTGTTGTTCCTTGACGAGCCCACCAACGACTTCGACCTCGTCACACTGTCGGCGCTTGAGGATTACCTCTCGTACTTCAAAGGCGTGCTTCTCATCGTATCGCACGACCGTGCGTTTCTCGACAAAACCGTCGACACCATCTGGGCGTTTGAAGCTGGGGGTGTGATCAAGGAATACCCTGGCAATTACACCAGCTACCTCGAAAAAGTCGAAGCACGTTCAAAGAAGTCCAACGATGCGCGCACCGACGCCCAGTCACAGCAATCGGCGGCTGCGCCGCCCCCTGTCAAGAAGAAGCTAAACTTCAATGAACAGCGTGAGTTTGAGCAGCTCGAGCGCGACATCCCACGTCTCGAATCGCTTGTTGCCGATATCGAAGCCAAGATGGCCTCGGGCGAAGGTTCGTATGAAGACCATCACCGTTGGGCCGATGAACATGCGGAAGCCGCGCGGAGCCTCGACACCGCCATGACCCGTTGGCTGGAGCTTAGCGAGCGCATCGCATAACGGCATCCACCGCCGTTTTTCCGATATTTGCAGTCTATCTCGCGATACTTCAGAACAACGGTACAGGTCAATGGCAACTCAAGACATCTCCATGATCAAGAAGGTGTACGAACACCTTCCATCCAAGGTCGCAGCCGCGCGCGCAATCGTCGGACGTCCGCTCACACTCGCAGAGAAGATTCTCTACGCACACATGGTAGAGCTGCCAGCTGCAGCATACACACGTGGCGGTGCGTATGTCGACTTCAATCCCGACCGCGTTGCGATGCAGGACGCTACAGCACAGATGGCGCTGCTCCAATTCATGTCGGCCGGCATTCCAAAGGTTGCTGTACCATCAACAGTACACTGCGACCACTTGATCCGCGCTGAGCACGGTGCAACGAGCGACCTTGAGACATCACTCACGGAAAACAAGGAAGTGTTCGACTTCTTGTCGAGCGTATCGCAGAAGTACGGCATCGGCTTCTGGAAGCCAGGCGCAGGCATCATTCACCAAGTGGTGCTTGAGAACTACGCATTCCCAGGCGGCATGATGATCGGCACAGACTCGCACACACCAAATGCTGGTGGTATGGGTATGATCGCGATCGGCGTTGGTGGTGCTGATGCGGTTGACGTGATGGCTGGCATGCCATGGGAACTTCAGATGCCGAAGCTTATCGGTGTGAAGCTCACAGGCAAGATGAACGGCTGGACAAGCCCGAAGGACGTGATCCTAAAGCTTGCAGGCATCCTCACAGTGAAGGGTGGAACAGGCGCTATCGTTGAGTACTTCGGCGACGGAACTGCATCGTTCTCTGCAACAGGCAAGGGCACCATCTGTAACATGGGTGCGGAAATCGGTGCAACAACATCGGTGTTCCCGTATGATGCATCGATGGAGCGCTACCTGCTCTCGACGGATCGTGCAGATGTCGCAACACTCGCGAACGGTGTGGCAGAGCACCTGCGTGCTGATGATGAAGTGTTCGCAAATCCATCGGCGTACTACGATCAAGTAATCGAAATCAACCTCGACACACTCGAGCCACACATCAATGGTCCGTTCACACCAGACCGTGCAATGGAACTCTCTGAGTTTGTCAAGGCGGTGAAGGAAAACAACTGGCCGGAAGAACTCCGTGTTGGTTTGATTGGCTCATGCACGAACTCGTCGTACGAAGACATGAGTCGTGTTGCGGCTATTGCCGACTTCGCATCGAAGAACGGACTCAAGGCAAAGGCAGAGTTCACGATCACGCCGGGCTCCGAGCAAGTTCGTGCAACCATCGAGCGTGATGGTGTGCTTGCAAAGATGGAAGCTATCGGCGGCACCGTACTTGCTAACGCATGTGGTCCGTGCATTGGACAATGGAAGCGTCACGATGTGCAACAAGGTGATCGCAACTCCATCATCACATCGTTCAACCGCAACTTCACGGGTCGCAACGACGGCATCAAGGAAACGCACGCATTCGTTGCGTCGCCTGAAACAGTTGCAGCGTTTGTGCTTGCAGGCAAGCTCACAACGAACTTCATGAAGGAGCCAATTGACGGCGTCATGCTCCAGCCACCAGTTGGCGACGAGCTTCCAGCGCAGGGCTTCGTTCCAGATCCTGCAGGCTTTATTGCGCCTGCGGCTGATGGCAGCACGGTATCCGTCGTCATCGACGTAGCAAGCAACCGTCTCCAAGCACTCGAAGCCTTCACGGCACCAGTTGCATCGGAGTACATCGACATGCCATTGTTGCTCAAGGCAAAGGGCAAGTGCACCACTGACCACATCTCGATGGCTGGTCCATGGTTGCGCTTCCGCGGTCACCTCGACAACATCTCGAACAACATGTTCATTGGCGCGATCAACTACATCAACGACACCGCGAACAGCGTCAAGAACGTCTTCACCAGCGAATACGGCGAAGTACCAGCCACAGCCCGCGACTACAAAGCACGCGGCATCGCATGGGTTGTTGTTGGTGACGAGAACTACGGTGAAGGCTCATCACGTGAGCACGCTGCGATGGAGCCGCGCTTCCTTGGTGGCAAGGCTATCATCGTGAAGAGCTTCGCACGTATTCACGAGACCAACCTCAAGAAGCAAGGCATGTTGCCGCTCACGTTCGTCAACCCAGCTGACTACGACAAGATCCGCGAAGGCGATCGCATGTCGATCGACATCACAACGCTTGCCCCAGGCAAGAACGTCTCCCTCGCAGTCAAGCACGACGACGGATCAAGCGACACAATCGAGCTCAAGCACACCATGAACGAGCAGCAGCTCGGCTGGTTCAAGGCTGGCTCAGCGCTGAACCTCATCGCAGGACGCTAACTCGCAAGGGCGAGACGCCGTCTCGCCCCAACAGACACGCGTAAGGGCGAGACGCCGTCTCGCCCCAACAAGCAAGCCCTCTATCACGCAGTGGTAGGGGGCTTTTTTCTATGTTGTCACCATTAAGGAGCCCCCGATGAAACGTCGCTCATTCCTCACGGCTACCATCAGTGCAGGTGCACTGGTGTCGACACGTGCATCGATGCACACGAATATGCTCCATGCCCCACCTGCTGCGCCAGTTGTGATCTCGACGTGGAACTTCGGTGTGAAGGCAAACGTGGAGTCGCTGCGCATTCTTTCGTGATGGTGGGAGCGTGCTCGATGCTGCCGAGCGTGGCGTGATGGTGATCGAAGCAGATGATTCGAATGGAAGCGTGGGCTTGGGCGGACTCCCCGATCGGGATGGAAATGTGACGCTCGATGCATGCATCATGCACGGCGATGGACGCGCAGGCTCGGTGTGCTTTGTCCAAGGGATACGTCACCCCATCAGCGTGGCACGTATGGTGATGGAGCAAACGCCACACGTGATGCTTGTGGGTAAAGGGGCTGAGCAGTTCGCACGCGAACAGGGTATCACGCAGAAGCCAAACACACTCACCGATGCAGCGCGTGCTGCGTGGCAGAAGTGGCTCGCCGAGAAGAAGTATGCAGCGGTGATCAACATCGAAAACCACGACACGATTGGTCTGCTCGCGCTTGATCAACGGGGCACAATGGCTGGCGCATGCACCACGAGTGGACTCGCCTTTAAGATGCATGGACGTGTGGGTGACTCCCCGATCATCGGCGCAGGACTCTTCGTCGATGGTGATGTAGGGGGCGCAACATGCACCGGACTGGGCGAAGCGGTGCTTCGCACACTTGCAACACACCTTGCTGTTGAACGCATGCGCATCGGTGACACACCTCAGCAAGCATGTGAGGTCGCTATCAAGCGCATCATTGCAAAGAACCCATCATGGCGTGACCTGCAAGTGGGTATCCTCGCACTCCATCGCGATGGAACACATGGTGCGTACAGCATTCAACCTGGCTTTACCTATGCATTCAACGATGAGGTGCGGACGGCAGCGTCGTATCTCTGATGTTGATACTTAGCCTTCGGCAACGGGCTCGACAACATCATCATCTGGACCCGGCCCCAGAAAAATCGCGAACCCCTCTTGCTTGATGATATTCTTCACCATTTGCAGCGCTTGCTTATCGCTTGCAAACGAGTCTTCCCAGACAGATGAGTGGTCGTGGTCATCCACGACTTCGAGGTACCAGTCCGAGCCACCTTTTTCACGATAGATGAATACGTCGATCGAACGATCATGTTCAGAGATCGTTTGCGTCAGCGGAGAATACTCGAGCTCGGGGTCGTTAGTCATTGCATAAACGAAGTGTGGACCTTGAAAATACACTTTCGTACGGCAACAGAAGGTGGCTGCGGCGCATGCGCATCATCGGGAAACAACACAACGGCCGTTCCCTCTGCTACATGCACGCGCGTTGCGGGAACGTCAGCATACAACTCAACATCGTCGTCAACATCGTACGGCTTCGTTACGAGTGCACATGATGAGAGCGGCGCCCACATGATATCGAACGACCCACGTAATGCGATTTGCACGTCGATGTATGCGCGGTGTGCCTCGAGTGGCGCTACCTCGTCTCGCTGCACGTCGTCGGCAACAATCACAAAGCACTGGTCACCATCCACATCGTAGCGTCCAGGTTCGCATGTGGCAAGGTCGTGGCTTGCGAGGAACTCGCTGACCTTTGAAAACCATGGAAGGTGGACAAATGACGTAGGCGAGGAAATGACATCAACAATCATGGCACTGCTTGATTGGGAGTGAAACATCTCTGCGAGTTTACGACATGCCCTACACACCGACCGTAATCATTGGGTTACGGTGTGCCACATACGCTTACAATTGTTCGGCTATACTGACGTTTGTCATACTTCGCTACGTCGAATTGAGCGATTCTTGAAGCAGTAGGTATCGATACACTCACCATGTAGGACACTGTGATGAAGACCGATCTCCATGTAGTAATGCAGCAAGTGCTCAATCATCAACAAGCACCATGCGCAAGTTTATACCTCGATACGCATCGCACACAGCCCCAGCGCCGCGACGATCCGACACGCTACCGCAACTTGGTGCGGGAGCTACGCGACTCGCTTAGCTCGGCGTATTCGCCGGCAATGATTGCAGAGTTCATCGCACCATTCGAACACCTTGAACGCAATGAAGAGTTTTGGAACAGTCGAACAGAAGGCATCATCGTGTTCCGGTCGCCTGATTTGTTCCTGCGCTTCCATGTCGATCGTCCTGTTGGCGATCTGGCCATCGTCGCTGAGTCATTTCACGTGAAGCCACTCCTGAAGCTACTGCAAACAAACGAGCGCTATCACGTGCTGACGCTTACACGCGATACGGCACATCTCTACCTTGGTGATCGCGATGAAATTGAAGAAGTGGATCTCGGACCCGATGCACCAATGACGATGGAGAAGGCGCTGGGCACCGAACTCACCGAACGACATTTTACACGTTCGAATTCAGGGGGCACGGAACGCTCTGTCGGACACACCACAACCTCTGATGAAGTAGCTCTCGATGCAGAGAAATTCCTCCGCGTTGTTGATCGCACTGTCATCGAACGCGCTACACGCCTCGACGGTCTACCAATCATCCTTTGCGGTGTCACGGAACTGGTTGGTGAGTTCCGACGCATCACGCGCAATACACACATCCTTGCCGACGCTATCGTTGTTCACCCACACTCAATCGATCGACGTGAGATGACCAAGCGTGCATGGTCGATCATGGAGCCGCTGGCGAAGCAACGCAGTCTGAATCTGATCGAACTCTACCGTAATGCGGCAACGCGATGGAACGGTGTTGATGACATTGTCCAAGTAGCGCACGCCGCTGTGGAGGGTAGGATCGGCACACTCCTGGTGGAAGAGCACCGCGAGGTTCCTGGAAAGATCAACGCCGTTACGGGCGACATTGCCTTCGACGACTTGCATCAGCCCGATATCGATGACGTCCTCGACGATCTTGCCGTGATGGTCATGCGCATGAAGGGCACAGTCCATGTACTCCCCGCCCAGGCTATGCCAACAGCCACAGGTGTGGCTGCGATTCTGCGGTATTGATACATCACTCGAAGTGTAACCGTAGCATGCTGTGAGGGTATCTTGCAGCATGCTACGTCGCTTTCTCCTCCTCGCCCTCGTCACGCTGAGCATCGCTGCATGTGCAGATTATGTCGGCGGACCCTATCATCCACGTGACAACGATGATGATGAGTACGTAGACACTACTGGCGGAGGTTCTGACACAACATCGACCGACTCGTCTGTGTGCTTCACACGCGACGTGTTGCCGATTCTGATCTCGAACTGCACGATGGCCGAGTGTCACGACGCCATCAACCCCGAAGAAGACATCGACCTCACATCGTACACGTCGATCATGCAGGGCCGTGAACGTATCGTCGTAGCAGGCAACCCATCAGAGTCTAAACTCTATCGCTCACTCGTCGAAAACGACCGTGACGAAATCATGCCTCCCCCACCGCGCTCGCTCACGACCGACCAAATCGCACTCATCGCTCGTTGGATTCGCGAGGGGGCTCGCAACCGCGACTGCTCGAATGACACCGCGGTATGCGATACGACAAACGTGACCTACGCAACGCACATCCAGCCGATCATGCAACGCGCCTGCAATGGCTGCCATAGCGGATCAAACCCAAGCGCGAGCATCAACCTTACTGATCGTACTGTGGTGGCTTCGATGGCAACATCGGGTCGGCTCTATGGTTCGATGTCGCACCTCGCAGGCTTTGCCGCCATGCCTCCAAGCGGCGGGAAGGTCGATGACTGCACGCTGGCGACGATCCAAGCCTGGAAACAGCAAGGTTTGCGATAGCAGACAACCGAGCTAAGGCTCGATAAATCATGAACTTCCGTTCACAGACAATCCGTCCTTTGGTTTGCCGTCCTATGCCCCTTCGGCGTATATTTGCGGTTTCTGCGCTACGGCGCATATCTCCCCTTTTGAAGGAATCGGATGAGCCTGAGGATCGGCACCAACTCACGAGGATTGTGGCTCTTTGCCGCCCTGTTGGTGTGTATCCTGGTCGAATCAACGGCTACGCCGAATACCGAGACCCCTTCGACGGGCGCGGCAAGCCCTTCTGTCCGCTCCAAACGTCCGCCAATCCCTGATTCCGCACGCAAGCGCCCGGTGTTTCCTGACGAGTTCAGCGATCTCGACGAAGACGCGTCGGTTGCCGGTGAGTGGGATCCCGAAGTCACCACCAACCTCGACCGAGCACGAAAGCGCTACTTACGGGCGCTCTCGTTGGTGGAACAGAAAGACACCGCGCTGGCTGCCGAACAGTTCGAAGCAGCAATTTCGGAGCTGAACAACCTGGCGTCGTACCCGCGCATTGAGGAGAACCTCGACTTCACCGACCTCGTGCAGGCCGTGATCGAGGACTACGAGTCGTACATCCAAAACATCGACAACCTCAACGAAAACTCGTCGGTCTTCATCCTCCGGGAACGTCTGTTCGAAGAAATCGAATCAGCCAAGCCAACGGTCGAAACGATCGCCGTCCCAGCACCCGAGCCGCCGAAAACACTTCCCACGACAACAATTCCGCTGACGTACAACGAGTTCGTTCAAAAGAACATCGAGTTCTTTGCGAGCAGGCCGGTTGGACGGAAGTTCATGCGTGTGTCGCTGGAGCGCTCAGGTAGGTGGTTCGACATGATCAAGCGTATCGCGACTGAAGAGAACATGCCACCCGAGATTGCACACCTCGCAATCGTTGAATCGGGTCTGTCGCCAAACGCCCTCTCACGTGTTGGTGCCATGGGTATGTGGCAGTTCATGCAGCCTACTGGCGAAGAATACGACCTCGACGTCACCTACTGGGTAGATGAACGACGCGATCCGGAAAAGGCAACACGCGCTGCAATGCGATTCTTGCGCGATTTGTACAATGACCTTGGTGACTGGCACCTGGCGCTTGCAGCCTACAATTGCGGTGGCGGTGGTGTGCGCCGAGCTATTCGCAAGTCAGGTCTCGAGAAGCCAGACTTCTGGCAGGTGCGTCCGTTTCTCCCGCGCGAAACACAGCAGTATGTGCCGCGCTTCATCGCCACGTCGCTCATCGCTGCAAACCGCGAACAGTACGGATTTGGCGACGACTCGATCAAGCTCCACACACCACACGAGTACGAAACCGTCAGCGTTACCGAAGCGGTGCAGTTCTCTGCTCTTGCGCAATGCGCAGGTATGTCGATTGACTCACTGCGCGATCTCAACCCAGAACTTGTTCGCAAGGCAACGCCCCCATCAAGCGCGTACAATCTGAAGATTCGCAAGGGTGCAGCCGAAGAGTTTCGCAAGCGCTATGCAGCGCTGACTGATGAGGAGAAGCGACCATTCATCACGCATAAGGTTGGTCGTGGCGAGACGCTTGTATCGATCGCACGACGCTATGGTGTATCGGGCGCGGAACTTGCAGAGCTCAATAGCTTGAGCGGCTACAAGGCAAAGCTGCGTCGTGGCTCGACACTTCGCATTCCTTCGTCATCAGCAGCACGCCAGGCTGCCGAGCAAGCCGCTGCTGCAGAGACGGCTCAGGCAGCTACGCCAGCAGCACCCACGACTGCTACGCAGCCAACACCGTCATCAGCGGCGTCAACAAAGCCGGTAGCAACACCATCGGAACCAGCTCCTACAACCAGTGCCTCCGGAACGACGCGCGCACACCATGTCGTGCGCTCTGGCGAGAGCCTCACGGCAATTGCACGTCGATACCTTGTAAGTCTGGCAGATCTGCGATCATGGAATGGTATGACGGCTGGCACAGATAACATCCGCATCGGCGATACGCTTGTAGTGTCGATCTCGGCCACCCCGGCAGCACGCGAGCCAAAGGTCGAGCAACTCTCCGTTACCCGTACGATTGAGCATCGTGTGCGTAAGGGCGAGACGCTGCAGCTGCTTGCCTCCCGTTACGAGACAACCGTCGACCGTATCCGGACGCTGAACCGCATGAAGCGCAACGGTGCGCTCCAATTGGGCTCCACTGTCACCATCGAAACCAGCCTCTCAAAGCGTCAGCTTGCCGCTCTTGCAGAGGAAGCCGAGCGCGCCAACCGTCCAACCAGCTATCGCGTCAAAACGGGCGACACCCTTACGGAGATCGCTGAGCGGTTCGGTACAACCATCGACGCCCTGAAGGCGAAGAATCCAGCTCTCCGACGATCATCAAATGTTCGTCGCGGACAGGTGATCAAGCTCAACTAGATCGGCCTGCACCCCGTATCTTTGCCGACCATGCATGCCATCATTCCCGTAGCCGGTATCGGCACCCGACTTCGCCCCTTCACGCATTCGCTTCCAAAGGTGTTGGTGAACGTTGCGGGCAAGCCAATCTTGGGTCACATCCTTGACTCACTCGTCGCGCAAGGCGTATCGAGTGCAACAATCATCACGGGATACAAGGGCGAACTCGTTGAAGACTATGTCACGTCGAACTACACGCTCGATGTAGCGTTCGTTGAACAAGACGAGATGCTTGGTCTTGGTCATGCAATCTGGTGCGCACGCGAATCACTGGGTGATGCACCGGTGTTGATCATTCTTGGTGACACCGTGTTTGATGTTGATCTATCCGTGCTTTCGTCGCGACAGTTTTCGTCGCTCGGCGTAAAGTATGTCGACGATCCGCGACGCTTTGGTGTGGTGATCGAAGAAGGTGGCTTTGTGAGTCGCTTGGTTGAAAAGCCAGAGACACCAGTGTCGAATATGGCCATCGTTGGTCTTTACTACATCAGCCGTCCGACTGAACTTCGCAATGCGCTGGAAACACTCATCGCGAATGATCTGCGGACGAAGGGCGAGTACCAACTCACCGATGCGCTGCAGTTGATGGTTGATCGTGGCGAGAAGTTCACCACGTTCTCTGTCGATGGTTGGTACGACTGCGGCAAACCGGAAACACTGCTGCAGACGAACCGCTTCTTACTCACAAAGCGCAACGCGATGCCCGCAGCACCGCAGGGTTGCGTGTTTGTGCCGCCAGTGCACGTCGATCCGTCTGCGATTGTTGAGCACTCGGTTATCGGACCGTACGCGTCGATCTCGAAGGGTGCCGTTGTGCGCAACGCGATTGTGCGCGATAGCATCGTCAGTGATGCAGCAAATGTATCTGACATTGCCCTCGACCAATCAATCATCGGTGAAAACGCCGAAGTCACTGGTCGGTTCTCATCGATCAACATTGGCGATGCTTCCATCGTCCGCCTCTCACAGTAACAAACAATTCTCGCTCCATCACTTTTCCTCGGTTTCATGCAGTACATCTTCACCTCAGAGTCGGTATCCGAAGGACATCCCGACAAGGTTTGCGATCAGGTTTCTGACGCCGTCCTCGATGAAGTTCTAGCCAACGATCCAACCGGTCGCGTTGCATGTGAGTGCTTCGCAACAACAGGCATGATCGTCGTTGGTGGCGAGATCACAACATCGCACTACATCGATCTACCAAAGCTCGTTCGCAAAGTCATTCGCGAGATCGGCTACGATCGCGGTGAGTACCGCTTCGAGGCAGACTCATGCGCCGTGATCAACGTGATCAACAGTCAGTCACCTGACATTGCTGCCGGAGTCGACACAGGCGGTGCTGGCGACCAAGGCATGATGTTTGGCTATGCTTCGAATGAGAACGACGAATACATGCCAACTGCTATCCACCTTTCACACAAGCTTGTGAAGCGCTTGGCTGATATTCGCAAGAACGAATCCGCCCTGATGCCATACCTCCGTCCAGATGCGAAGGCACAAGTTTCTGTCGTGTATGGCGACAACGGCGAAGTTGTTAGCGTTGATACCATCGTTGTGTCGACACAGCACGACCCAATGCCGAATGCGCAGGCACGCATCACCGAAGACGTGATCGAGAACGTGGTCAAGTCTGTCATTCCCGAGCACCTCATCACAGCAGAAACGAAGTATCACGTCAACCCAACCGGCGTATTCGAAATCGGCGGACCTCACGGTGATACGGGGCTTACAGGACGTAAGATCATTGTTGACACCTACGGCGGACGTGCTCCACACGGTGGCGGTGCGTTTTCTGGTAAGGATCCAACGAAGGTTGACCGTTCGGCTGCCTATGCGGCACGCCACCTCGCCAAGAACATCGTCGCTGCTGGCATCGCACGTGAGTGCACGATCCAGCTTGCATACGCCATCGGCGTGGCTCAGCCTGTGTCGATCAACGTCAACATGCACGGCACGTCATCAGTGAACGAGCGCGAACTTGAGGCCTTCATCTGGAAGGAAATCGATCTCACGCCGGCCGGCATCATCAAGCGCCTCAACCTGCGCCGTCCGATCTACCGTCCAACAGCCGCCTATGGTCATTTTGGACGTCATGAGTTCCCATGGGAACATCTTGACCTCCGTGACGTGTTTACTAAGAACTTTTCCTGATCACTTTCTCACTCCCAATACACCTCGTATGGCTACAACGACCGTCAAGAAGAAGAACACATCCATCGCGTCGACCAACGGCATGCATAAGAATGGCGTGCACAAGAACGGTGTGAGCAAGGGCTCAGCATCGTCGAAGGCACTCAAAACACCAGGCCGCGTTGTCAAGGGTCAGATCGCACACAAGCCAGGTCAGTACGCAGTAGCGAACATGGACCTTGCCGAGTGGGGTCGCAAGGAAATCCGCCTCGCAGAGGTTGAGATGCCGGGCTTGATGGCGCTCCGTCAAGAGTACAAGGGCAAGAAGCCATTGAAGGGGGCACGCATTGCAGGCTGCCTTCACATGACGATTCAAACTGCAGTTCTCATCGAGACACTTGTTGACCTTGGTGCAGAAGTAACCTGGTCGAGCTGCAATATCTTCTCAACACAGGATCACGCCGCTGCAGCGATTGCAAAGGCAGGCATCCAGGTGTTCGCATGGAAGGGCATGAACGAAGACGAGTTTGATTGGTGCATCGAGCAGACACTCTTCTTCGGCAAGGATCGCAAGGCGCTCAACATGATCCTCGACGACGGTGGCGACCTCACGAACATGGTGCTCGACAAGTACCCAGAGCTCGTGGAAGCAATCCGTGGTCTGTCTGAAGAGACAACCACAGGCGTACACCGCTTGTACGATCGCGTCAAGAACGGCACACTTCCAATGCCTGCGATCAACGTCAATGACTCTGTCACCAAGAGCAAGTTCGACAACAAGTATGGCTGCAAGGAGTCGCTTGTTGACGCGATCCGTCGCGCAACAGACGTGATGCTTGCTGGCAAGGTTGCTGTTGTAGCTGGTTATGGCGACGTCGGCAAGGGTTCGGCAGCATCGCTCGTCGGCGCTGGTGTACGCGTTATCGTCACAGAAATTGATCCGATCTGCGCACTCCAAGCTGCAATGGACGGATTCGAAGTGAAGAAGATGGTCGACGCCGTGAAGGAAGCCGACATCGTGGTGACGGCAACAGGCAACTGTGACATCATCTCGGAGAAGCACTTCCGCGCGATGAAGGACAAGGCAATTGTCTGCAACATCGGCCACTTCGATAACGAAATCGACATGGCATGGCTCAACAAGAACTACGGCAAGTCGAAGCTTGAGATCAAGCCACAAGTTGACCTCTACACAATCGGCAAGAAGGACGTCATCGTCCTCGCTGAAGGCCGTCTTGTAAACCTCGGTTGCGCAATGGGTCACCCATCATTCGTGATGTCGAACTCATTCACCAACCAAGTACTTGCACAGCTCGAACTGTGGAACAACCACAAGGCGTACAAGAACGAAGTGTACATGTTGCCGAAGAAGCTCGACGAAAAGGTTGCACGCCTCCATCTCAAGAAGATCGGCGTGGAACTCGAAGTTCTCAACGACAAGCAAGCGAAATATATCGGCGTCGAAGTCAAGGGTCCATACAAGCCAGAGTACTACCGCTACTAATGCTACGGGCGAGACTCCGTCTCGCCCCATCAAACGCTACAAGAGGGAAATCGCGGCAACGCGGTTTCCCTCTCTTCGTTTCGTAGCGGGGCAGACGGTCTCAACGTCTCAACGTCTCAATGTCTCAGAGTGTCAGCGTCTTCCGCATCACATAGTCATTGAGCCAGAACTCACGGTATGGGAGATCAACCGTGTCAATGATGTCGTACCCAACCTTGCGGTAGAAGTCCACGGCAGTGTTTTGTCGATGAACGTTCACCACGAGCTCCGTTGCACCAAGCGGTTGAATACACCGCTCAACCCATGTGACAAGCTGCTTGCCAACACCGCTGCGCTGCTCAGCAGGACGCACGTAGAGTCGGTGCAGCTTGTACCGATCCGGTTGGTCGGCTGATTGGTTGAAATAGGCGAACCCGACCACTGATGAGCCATCAAGTGCGAGCACGTACGTGCCCTCGCGCTGGACGATCTGGCGTGTAATTGCTTGTACACTCAGCAGATCCTCGAACATGATCCAGATCTGCTCTTGCGAGACAGTCTCACGGTACGTGGGCTCCCAGGTGGCACGAGCAGCGTCGTGAATCAGTTCTACATCGTCGCTGGTTGCCAGGCGAAGTACTATCTCCACTGCGATCTATCCCCTTGGTAACGTGTCGGGAACTATCTCACCTGCTTCTGCATTTTCTCGTGCAGTATGGGGATCGAACCTTGTGTTCGTCCCTACAATCCGACCCCAGGCGAGTGCAGACGCCTGGGGTCTCTTGTTTCCTGCAGCTACTTAGATGTCGAGGTTGCGCACATACTGCGCGTTACGCTCGATGAATTCACGACGTGGCTCTACGGCCTCGCCCATCAGTGTTTCGAAGATGTGCATCGCTTCGGCGGCGTTCTCGATGCTTACGCGAAGCAACGTGCGCGTTTCAGGATTCATGGTTGTGGCCCAGAGTTGCTCTGGGTTCATCTCACCAAGACCCTTGAATCGATTGATCACGATTCCGTCTGCCGTTGCACCTTCTTCTACGGTTGCCTCTGGCTCTTCAGCTTCGACTGCTTTTTCAGCGTTCTTCGCTGCTTTCTTTTCGGCCTTCTCCTTGCGGATGCGTCCGATGATTTCGTCGCGCTCTTGATCGTTGTATGCGTAGAACTCTTGCTTGCCCTTCTTGAGCTTATAGAGTGGTGGCTGCGCGATGTACAACTTGCCGTCAGTAATCAGATCTGGCATGTGCTTCCAGAACAGCGTCAACAGCAGCGTGCGAATGTGTGATCCGTCAACATCGGCATCGGCCATGAGGATGATCTTGCCGTAACGTGCCTTGGCTGAATCGAAGTCATCACCAAATCCCGCACCGATTGCGGTGAGGATCGTACGCACTTCTTCGTTCTCGAGCACCTTGTTCAGACGCGCCTTGTGCACGTTGAGAATCTTACCCTTCAGCGGCAGAATTGCTTGGAAGCGACGGTCACGTCCTTGCTTTGCCGAACCACCAGCAGAGTCGCCCTCGACGAGGTAGATCTCGGTGTCCTCAGGTGTGCGCAACGAACAATCTGCAAGCTTACCAGGAAGCGAGCCGCTTTCGAGAGCCCCCTTACGACGGATGAGGTCCTTTGCCTTCCGAGCGGCAGCGCGTGCTTCAGCTGCCTGCGTTGCCTTCTCGATGATGTGCTTTGCTGCACTTGGGTTGGCATCAAGGTACTTCGAAAGTTCTTCGTTGACGATGGAGCGAACGATACCTTCTGTTTCGCCGTTGCCGAGCTTGGTCTTTGTCTGACCTTCAAACTGAGGCTCAGCAACCTTGACAGAGATCACCGCCGTGAGACCTTCACGGAAGTCTTCGCCAGTGAGATTGATATCCTTCTTCGTCAGATTGTTTGACGCTGCGTACGCATTGAGCGTGCGTGTGAGCGCAGAGCGGAAACCAGAGACGTGCGTTCCGCCTTCAACCGTGTTGATGTTGTTGACATACGAGAGAAGCGTTTCGCTGTAGCCAGAGTTGTACTCAAAGCACACGTCGACAACTGTTTCGACGCCTGACTCGTTCGCGGCAACGCCCGACATGAGGATTGGCTTTGTGATCACGGTCGCATTCGCGTCCATGTAGCGCACGAAGTCAACCAATCCACCACGATACGCGTACACATCCTTCTGTCCGTCACGCTCGTCGCTCAATGTGATCGTTACATCAGGATTCAAGAAGGCAAGTTCGCGCAAACGTTCAGCGACCTTCTCGTAGCGGAATTCAACCGTGCGGAAGATTGTCGCATCGGGCCAAAAGCGAACAGTTGTACCAGTGCGCGTCGACTTGCCTACTTCCTGCACAGCACCTTGTGGGGCGCCGATCTTGTACTTCTGCTCGTACAGCTTGCCTTCACGCTCAACGGTCACCGTTAGGTCGGACGAGAGCGCGTTTACGCAGCTCACACCCACGCCGTGCAGACCGCCAGACACCTTGTAGGTGTTCTTGTCGAACTTACCGCCAGCGTGCAGTGTGCACATGACAACTTCAAGCGTTGACACCTTCTTCACTGGGTGAGGTCCAACCGGAATACCACGACCATCATCGCTGACTGAACACGAGCCATCTGAATGCAGCGTAATAGTGATGTTGCGGCAGAAGCCCGCAAGTGCTTCGTCGATCGAGTTGTCGACAACTTCCTGGATCAGGTGGTGAAGTCCGCGCTCACCAACATCGCCGATGTACATGGCCGGACGTTTACGAACAGCTTCGAGTCCTTCAAGGACTTTGATACTGTCTTCATTATACCCAGGGACTGGTGTGGTTTCTGACATAGCAATCTCCAATGTGTTGTGTGTCGATCAGCGAATGATGATCTCTCGGACCAATTCGCCACCTGCACACGCGTTAATCTTTAGTCGTAGTTCTTCT
>JAURNF010000189.1 GCA_030830285.1 Candidatus Kapaibacterium sp. | reverse complement strand
GATCCGCAATGGGCAAATTCGGCTGGTAACTTCATCTTCGAAGGTGGTTCACAGAAGTCGATTGTGTTCGAGCTGAACGCGCCGACACCATTCCGTGCACCATTCTATCTCGGAGATGGATCGCGCGACATTAAGCTTCGCAACCTCATCATTCGTAACGCTCCGACAGCCACTCCATCGTATGTGAGCAGCTTGCCAAGCATCAACTTTGTAAACAACACATTCACGTATCAGAATGATGTTCGCTCAACAACGTTGACGTACTCGGCTGGTATCGTCAGCCGTCAGAAACTTCCTTCAGGACGTGATGGCAACAACTCTGAGCGTCTCGACACGATCCCTGGTCAGAACAACGAGTACGTAAACAACGAGATTTCAGGCTTCGGCTACGGTATCGTCTCGTTGGGTGTCGGTGTTGCCGTCAAGGGCAATGTGTACCGCGGTTACTATTCGACAGGCACGAAGGTTACAAATAACCTTATCACGAACTGTCGCACTGCAGGCGTGTTTGTTGGATATGAAAGCGGCGCGGTGATTCGCGGCAATCGCATCCACAGCATTGGTACAGTTGCAACGGGTGGAACAGGTGTCGATGCTGCCGGTATCGTCGCTGGCGGTTTCAATCGCTACAACAACATGGGCCTCACAATTGATCGCAACGAGATTTCAGGCGTGGTTGCTGATGTCTTTGCTCGCGGTGTTTCAATCGAGCAGGTACGCAACATGTTCCCGTCGGTTACTGCAGGTGGAAACACGTATTTCCCGAATGCACCTGAAGCATCATCGATCACGAACAACATGATCTGGGGCCTTCGTCGTCAGGGTACGACAGCAAATGTTGCGGGCGTTCACATGTTCACGCAGCGTAGCACTACCCTTACGGGAGTGAATCAGCTTCTCACACCATCGCTCAACAACAATCAGTACTTCACACGCAACGATGTTGTGTATAACAACACGATTGTCATGCCGAATGACAATCTCACAAATGATTACAATCAGCCCAACTTCGCCGGTGGCGGTATCATTGCTGGTGTCGGTATTCAGCACGCTAGTGGTGCTTCGCTAAAGAACAACGTGTTCATCATGCAAGGTCCGGCTAACGCAGCGTCGGTATCTCATTCTGCGATCTTCTATCAAGGTCTGCAGATGACAGATGGCAACGATCCAATGGCCTTGGTGTCGGATCGTAATGCGTTTGAGCTTGGTAACAGCTCGGCAATTCGCTTTGTTGAAATCAACAACAACAGTGATATCATCAGCGCTGGCAATGCAGACGAATTCCGATTCCTTTCACAATGGAAGGCATGGACACGTCGCGATATCAACTCGGTAGAAGGCTCGTTCTTCGCAGACATGTTCCTCGACGGAATTGCTCCGAATCAGCGCCTGCGCATTAAGACAACTCCGGCACCGATCGGCTCGCTTCTCAATAACCGTGGTGAACGTCTTGCCGCTGTTACTGTCGACATCGATGGTAACCGTCGCGGAGAAGCTGGTCAGCCATTCGATATTGGCGCAGACGAGTTTGATGGCCGTCAGTATGTGAAGGACCTCGAAGCGGTAAGCGTTGTAAAGCCAAGCGTATACCGCTCAGCAACTGGCGTGACGTCGGATGCAGAGTACATCATGACGCGCTCGCCAATCAGTGTTACAGGTTTGGTACGCAACTCGGGTGGCCTTCCGCAGACAAATACGCCTATCCGCATGCGTATCTACATGGAGACGCCGGCATCAAACAATGCTGGACTGGCAATCCCACAATTCTCGACGTCACCAGTTGCAGATCGTGTCATTAACACGACAATCAATGCTGGTGCTGAAGTAAATGTGGTCTATGATCTTACCTGGGAGCCACAATCGTATCGTCAGTTGTCAGGCCTTGGCTTCGTGGTTCCTGCGAACTATGATGTCATGCGCGATCACGTAACACCACGCTACAAGATTGAGATCTCCGTTTCATCGGATGAGTACACGCCGAACAACATCACATCGAAGGTTGTGCGTTTCTACATGGCTCGTTCACCAAAGCGTACGCTGACGTCTGTTCGCGGTGGTTCAGTGAATCTGCTTAATGGTACGCCAACAGCAAACCAAATCGCAGCACGTTTGAATGCCGACAGCTTGATGTCGAATCTTGACAAGGTTGGCTACGCAAACGATGCAATCAATGGTAACATCTCGTATGATGTTATCGATCGCGATAACTTCGAAGAGCGTGCCATCGATTACACACTCTATCGTACACTCTTCTGGTCGTCAGACAACAATCCGCTTTCACGTTTCGAGCGTCGTGATCTTCGCGCATACGCTGCGTCAGGTACTCCTTCGGCAAAGCGCAATCTCGCTGTGGCCGGTCAGAACTACCCACGTCAGCACGTTGGTCTTGATGTGATCAATGATCAGTCATTCGTTCAGTCGATCCTGCGCGTTCGCAACGACGCTCCTGGAAATCCGGTACCAACATCGGGTACATATCACGGACGTCGTGTACGTGGTGATGCGCTTGCACGTGGGCTGGTGGAGATCGTATCACGTACTGGTTTCACTGGTGATGCGGATCCACTTCCGGCACTCGTTGAACTGTACAGCGACCCAACAGTTGCTGGTGTAGCACAACGCGCGTACAACTATGTTCTCGGCGATCGCCAAACAACAGACTCAGTAATGGGTTCTGCAACAGCATCGTTGTTGACAAACGTTGTGTATCTCGGTGTCGACTGGCGTCACTGGCAGCATCAAGGTGTTCGTACTGGAACTGAGCGCGTACTCCGCGGCATCTTCGACTTCTTCGAGTCGAATGGTGGTGGTGTCGTTCCAGTTGAACTCACATCGTTCGATGCGAAGGCTCGTGGCACAAACGTTGACGTAATGTGGACAACGATGACAGAGAAGAATAGCGATCACTTCGCTATCGAGCGTGCTGATATGCTCGCTGGCGGTTCAGTGAACGGCTCGTCATTTGCATCCGTTGCTACAGTTCAAGCTGCTGGTCAGTCATTGTCAGCACGTGACTACTCGTTCCGTGACCGTGACCTCGCACCAGGACGGTATGTATACCGCCTCGTGTCGGTTGACAAGGACGGCTCAGCTGCACGTAGCCATGAAGTTGAAGTTGAAGTGGGTGGTGAGGGACGCACAACATCGCTCGTTGTAGCACCACAGCCTGCTCGCACAGCGGCGCAACTGAGCATTACGTCTGCATCTGCCGGTACGGCAGTAGTTGAGATCATGAACGCTTCTGGCGCTCGTGTAGCACTCATTTCAGATGTTGTGATTGCTCAAGGACAGCAACAGCTGGACCTGCCAATCGAGACGCTTGCATCTGGTATGTACACTGTTGTTGTTTCGTTCGGTGGAACAACACAGAGCACACAACTTGTGATCGCTCGATAACGCTGTAGATCTGCAAACAAAACGCGCCCGATGTTCATGGGAACATCGGGCGCGTTTCTTTTTGATACCTTACTGAAGTAAGCGTTTATGGTACCTGAACGCCACGCACCTTCACTTAGGCGCTCAGCGTTGAAGCAACATCCATGCACTCTACCGAACAGCACTGTTGAAACTGCGTTTCACATTCCTCGCAGACAAGATGCTGACGGTTGCAAAGGAGATTAGCGCAGTTGAGATATGTCTCTGTGGGCGCTCCGCAATGCAAGCAAGCTCCCACAATGCGCTTGTCACTCGTATGGTTAATCTCTACTGCAATACGTTCATCGAAGACATAGCATTTCCCATCCCAGAGTGAACCACGCGTCTGCGGATCCTTGCCGTAGGTCACGATGCCACCGTCGAGTTGATACACGTCGGTGAAGCCCTCATGGATCATGAACGCCGTGAGCTTTTCGCAGCGGATGCCACCTGTGCAATAGGTGAGAATTGGCTTGTCCTTCTTATCACCGAGATGTTCGCGGATCCATGCAGGGAACTCACGGAAACTCTCGACATCGGGGCGGATGGCTCCTCGAAAATGACCGATGTCGAACTCATAGTCGGTGCGTCCGTCGATGATGATTGCGTCGCCGCGTTCCAGACGTTCCTTCCACTCTACAGGGGAGAGATGGGTTCCTGTGACGTCATTTGGATTCGAGGGCAGAT
>JAURNF010000188.1 GCA_030830285.1 Candidatus Kapaibacterium sp. | reverse complement strand
TCGCCCGTCTTGGTGTCGTACACGATCCGGCGGGCCAAAAAGCCCGTGATTTGCTGATACGAGATGCGGCCAGCTGGCGTATCGAGCACAAATATTGAGCGCTCGTTCTCGGTGCTAGACTTCGGATTAAAGGCCATCAGGTACTTGCCGGGGATGTAGCGGGCCTCGACAATGGTACCGCTCGCAGGGAAGCGATTGACGTGCAGGTTGACCGGCGAGAGAAAGATGCTGATCTGTACTGCAGGTCCGCCCAGCTCCGGACTGTACTCTACGGGGTCCAAATTGACCACTTTGCCGTCGGATGGCGCCATAATCAGGTTCGGATTCGACAGTGCTTCTGGCAGCAGGGGGCGTTCTGTATCACGGAAGAACCACAGCGTGAAGGCGATGACAAGCATGCCGAGTACGACGCTCAATGCCTGCAATGCCACATGCATTGGGGTAAGGGCGAGGAGAAGAAGGCAGGCTCCGATGCCCAGCATCAGAAACGCGTTATCGCGACCGTAAGGAGTGATCATGGATGCAAAAGACGATGCAGAAGAAACAGCACGTTCAACGGTTGGTGGGGGATTCGATGGTTCGTAGATTCGCTACTTCAAAAGTAGTGAATCCGCGCCTCCTGACCCTTTATTTGGCAATCCTCGCATGAAGTTTACTGTTGCGCTTCCAGACCTCCAGAAGGCATTGCAAAAAGTGCTCCCGGCAATCCCGGCAAAGAGCACAATTCCTGTACTCGAGCATATCCATGCATCGCTGGACGGAAGTGAGTTAACCTTCACGGCCACCGACCAAGAGATTACGATCTCGCTGCGCATCCCTGTGGCTGGGGAGATCGACGGCTCGTTGCTCATCCCTGCACGTCAGTTCCATGATCTGGTGAAGGAGCTTGGCACTGCTGGTACGATCGAAGTGCATGCCGATGAAGATTCTCAACAGGTCAACGTGCGCACGCCAACGGGCTCGTTCGAGATGAAGGCGTTGGATGCTGCGGAGTTCCCAACGATTCCACCATTCCCTGACGCACAGATTGCATCGCTGCGCAAGGAAGACATGTCGCGCATGGCAAACAAGACGGTGTTCGCGGTGTCAACCGAAGAGTACCGTCCGAGCATGACTGGTGTGTTCTTCCAATTCAACGGCGACAACGTGACGGCCGTTGCTACAGACGGGTTTCGTCTGAGCCGCGTGATCGTCAAGGCTGCCGAAGGCACAGAGTTTCCATCAGGTCTTGAAGCGATTGTTCCGTCACGTGCTGTAGACCTTCTTCGTCGCATCGATAGCGATGTAGAGATGGCTGTGTCGCGCACGCATGCGCGCTTCACGATCGGTTCGATGGCGATCACAACGCGTATCATCGACGAAAAGTATCCTCCGTATCAGAACGTTATTCCGTCGGACAACGACAAGTCGCTTGTTGTGAACCAGCGTGAAATCCTCAGTGCAATCAAGCGCGTGTCGCTCTTCGCAAACTCGAACACACGTCACGTACGCTTCTCGATGGAGCCAACGGTGTTGGCGGTGCACTCGGAGGACGAGGACTCTGGTGGTAAGGGTACCGAAACAATTCCGTGTGAGTTTTCGGGTAAGAGCTTCGAGGTTGGATTCAACTACCGATTCCTCGAAGAAGCGATCAAGAATATTTCTGCCGATGATGATCCAGACCTCAACGTTCGGATGACGTTCTCGACGCCGATTCGTGCGGTCCTGATCACACCGGGCGCAGGCAACGACTCGCTGTTGATGCTCGTTATGCCTGTGAAGATCTAACGGTATCACTGATGGTTCTCCGCTCTGTTTCACTTACGGACGTGCGAAATCACGAACACAGCGATGTGACGTGCGCGCGCGACGTGAATGTGTTGAGCGGACGTAATGGATCGGGAAAAACATCGGTGCTTGAAGCAATTAGCATGTGTTCGCTCGCAAAGAGCTTTGTACCCGTAACGGATCACGCGTTGATTCGTCGCGGCGCGGAGCGTTGTATCGCGAGTGTCGATGCGATGCGCGACATGGATGTGCCATACCGCGTGTCGGTTGCTGTGCAGCCGGGCGTGCGTAAGCGTATCTCCACTGCGCATGGCTCGAACCTTACACCGCGCGACATCATCGGTGAGATCCCGGTGGTTGCGCTTTCCCCAGATCATAAAAGCATCACGCTTGGTGGACCAGCCGAGCGCCGCGCATTTATCGATGGCGTGATGGCGCAATCAAGCAAGCGCTACACGGAGCTTCTCTACGAACATCGTCGATTGCTGAAACAGCGTAACGCTGTGTTGCAGAGCGGTGTTGGTCCGGCGATGCATGCAAGCTTGGATGTATGGACTGAGCAATTCGTGATGGTGAGCGCAGAGATTGTCGAACGCCGTCAGCGATGGATCGCCGACGTTGCACCGCGCGTGCGCGAGGGGTATCAGGCTGTTGCTGGTGTTCACGAAGTGATCGACATCACCTACGAGCCAGACGTGTGCACGCAAGGCGCGCTGTCGCACGATGCCGAGCTCACGCTTGAGAGCGTCGCAGATGCCTATCGCGCGCTTGCTGCGCAACTGCGCATGCGTGAGATGGCTCGCGAGAGCACGATGTTCGGTCCGCAGAAAGATGAGTTGGCATTTCACATCAACGGTGGTCTCGTTCGCGAGACTGCGTCACAAGGACAGCACAAATCGCTTCTTGTAGCGTTGAAGCTGGCCGAATGTGATGTGCTGCACGAACATTGTTCGGAGCGTCCGGTGGTGCTGCTTGACGATGTGTTTAGCGAGCTCGATCGCGATCGCTGTGCACGTGTACTCGAGCGTGTTGTATCGATGGGCATGCAGTGTTTCGTAACAACGACCGATGGCGACGAAGTAGTGTCGATGATCGAGACGCTTTCGCATGAGCGGGGCGGACAGTTGGATGTGAAGTTGATGCGTGTGGCTGATGGACGTGTAACGGATGGTGATGTGGTTACAACACATCATCTTCCTTCTGCGGAGGCAGCCTAACAATGCACGCACTTCGTGAATTGCTGCAATCGTTTGTGAAGCAGCATCGACTTGAACCAGAACTTGAAAAAGCACGACTGCCGAGATATTGGCAGGACGTTGTCGGCGAGGCACTTGCAGCACGAACAGTGTTGCGTTCGTTCGATCAAGGAGTATTGCGGGTGCACGTGCCCGAAGCTCCATGGCGCAGCGAGTTGGTGATTCGTCGAGAAGAACTACGACTAAAGATTAACGCGTGTGCAGGTGGCGAATTGGTCCGAGAGATCATCATTCGCTGATCGACACACAACACATTGGAGATTGCTATGTCAGAAACCACACCAGTCCCTGGGTATAATGAAGACAGTAT
>JAURNF010000187.1 GCA_030830285.1 Candidatus Kapaibacterium sp. | reverse complement strand
TGTGTTCCCTAGTGGTTGGGATAATCCACTCCGTGTTGAGTTCTTCGGCAACACCATCGAATCGATCCGAGAGTTCGAACCACTCTCACAACGGTCAATCCGTGAACATGCGAGCGTGTCGTTTCTCGCGCATGTGTTCCACGATGACGATCCAACACTTTCGTCAACGATCATAGAACACTTGCCTAAAGAGTCGGTGATGGTGCTTGACGAGCCCGAGGCTATTGAAGCCGAACTACATGCACGAGAGTTGTCATCCTCCGTGCTCGAACATGCTGCGTACATCCTTCGTATCAATCCTCTTGGTGCTGTAACACAAGAGGTATCAACACATGTACAGCCCCCTAGCAATGGCTCGCTCGAGCATCTACTGCAGACTGCATCGAAGTATCAGCGTAAGTCATTCTCGGTGATTGTTGGTGGCGAAGGTCAGCAAAACACGAAGCGACTTCGTGAGCTCTGCGAGGCGTTTGCGGATCAGGTTGAGCTCGATGCTGAAGATGAAGGCATTGCACTCCATCGCGTAGTCAATGGACTGACGTGGATGTCGGTGTCGCTATCGTCCGGATTCATTTGGGACAATCTCTCTCTTGCAGTGTTGACGGAACATCAGGTGTTTGGACGCCAACGTGCGCAGCGTCGCACGTCACGTCAGGACTCTGGTATGTCGATTCGGGACATTCAACAACTCCATCGTGGTGACCTTGTTGTCCATGCTGACAAAGGTATTGGTCGGTTTGAAGGACTCGAGACGATCGTCATTAATGGTTCGCAGGTGGAGTGTGTCAAGCTCGGCTTCGACGGTGGTGATCATCTCTTCGTCCATCTGAACTATGTTCACAAGCTCTCGAAGTACGCATCCGAAGAGGGCTCTGCACCGAAGCTCAGCAAGCTTGGATCTGCCGAATGGGAACGCAAGAAGGCTCGTGCAAAGAAGCGCATCAAGGACATTGCGCGAGATTTGATCAAGCTGTACGCGCAACGCAAGAGTCAGCCCGGCTATGCCTACCCAGCCGACACCGTCTGGCAAAAGGAGTTCGAGGCTTCGTTTCAATACGAGGATACGGTTGACCAGGCTCGTGCTACAGCTGAAGTAAAGCACGACATGGAGCTGCCAACACCAATGGACCGTCTCGTCTGTGGTGACGTAGGGTTTGGTAAAACCGAGATCGCGGTGCGTGCGGCATTCAAAGCTGCACAGTCAGGACGTCAGGTAGCAGTATTGGTGCCAACAACGATTCTTGCTGAACAACACGGCGTCACATTCCGAGACCGTCTCCACCGATATCCGGTGCGTATCGACGTGCTCTCACGCTTCCGCTCGAAGGCAGAACAAAAGGACATCATCGAACGCATCCATAGCGGTGCGGCTGATATCGTGATCGGCACGCATCGATTGCTCAGCAAGGATGTAGCATTCAAGAATCTCGGTTTGCTGATCATCGACGAAGAGCATCGATTTGGTGTTGGTGCAAAGGAGAAGCTCCGTCAACTCCGCGTGACGATCGATACGCTCACACTTACCGCGACTCCAATCCCCCGCACATTGAACTTCTCGTTGATGGGCGCTCGTGACTTGTCAGTGATTGAAACCCCACCGCGAAACCGACTGCCCGTGCGTACCGAGATATCGCAGTGGGATGATACGGTTCTTCGCGAGGCCTTGCTGCGTGAGCTCGAGCGGGGTGGACAGGTGTTCGTCGTGACCGATCGGATTACAGACATGGATAAGCTCGTGATGAAGATCAAGATGCTTGTCCCAACGCTGCGCGTTACCATGGCACACGGTCAGATGGAGACGGATGCGCTGGAAGATGTGATGGAAGGGTTCTTAGAGCGCAAGTTCGACGTCCTCGTTGCTACCAAGATTATTGAGTCGGGACTCGACATCCCAAATGCCAATACGATGATCATCGAGCGTGCTGACAATTTCGGTCTGGCAGAACTCTATCAGTTACGTGGTCGTGTTGGACGCTCAAACATCCAAGCATACTGCTACCTCTTGATTCCCCCACCCCATACCCTTTCGCGGATGGCATTGAGGCGACTTCAGGCCCTGGAAGAGTACACGGATCTCGGCTCCGGATTCCAGCTCGCAATGCGCGATCTCGAGATTCGTGGTGCTGGTAATCTGTTAGGGGGCGAGCAAAGCGGCTTCATCCTCGACATGGGATTTGAGCTCTACCAGAAGATTCTCGACGAGGCAGTTGAGGAGCTCAAACACGATGAGTTTGCTGAGCTCTTCGCCGGATCAAAGGAACTCAAACGTGACTTCTCGAACGAGGATATCGCCGTTGAGCTCGATGCCGATGCGTTGCTTCCACGTAGTTACATTCCAGCCGATACCGAACGTTTTGATGTTTACAAGCGGCTGTACAACGCGCATGACATCATCGAAGTTGACCGCGTGTATGACGAGCTACGAGATCGATTCGGTCCGCTACCACCAGAGGCAGAAGAACTTCTCTTCGCTGTCAAACTTCGCATCCTCGCTCTTCCATCTGGAATCGTGCGTGTCAATGTTCGTGGTAATCGACTGGTGATGGAGCTTCCTCCGGACACGCAAACAGCCTGGTACACCCATGTCTTCAAGCGCATCCTCACTGCTCTTGCAACGATGCCGAATGCAAAGTTTGTGCAGCAAGGAAAGCGTTTGATTATTGACGTTGTCATCGGTCATCGCGAAGAAGCACAATCGGTGGTAGCGCATATCTCATCTGTCGCAACATCTCGTGACATTGATCACGCAGACGTGGAGGAATCAT
>JAURNF010000186.1 GCA_030830285.1 Candidatus Kapaibacterium sp. | reverse complement strand
CTGGATAGGCTACACCGACACGCAATGCTGTGCGTGTTGGATCTTCGTGAGCACCAAGACCGATGCGACGCAGGACATGCGGCACGACGCAATACGCAACCGAACCACTCACACCGAGTACTAACGCCAACCACATACCGAATCGTACCTGCATCGATGCATGTGCGATTGCCTCAATCGTTACAAGCAACAGCACAACCGCGGAGGATGCCAGCATTGCTGTACCAGCTCCACGTAAGGCATTCCACAGATGCTCAGTGTTACGTACGCTGACCAACCGTGCAACGAAGTGCTCGCGGGATGGATGATTACTGGCGGAGTGCATAGACAATGATGTTCGTTCCAATCTTCAGTGCAGCTTCGCGCTTTTCCGGAGGATCATGATGGACATCAGGATCTGCCCAACCATCGCTCGGATTTGTTTCTACGGTGTAGAACACACACAGCCGAGTACCAGCGAATAGACCAAATCCCTGAGGGGGCTTCGCATCATGCTCGTGGATCTTGGGGAGTCCGTTCGGAAAGTCGAAGTGAGAATGATACAGCGGATGATCGAACGGAAGTTCACGGAGTTCCTGTTCAGGGAACACCCGCTTCAACTCCTTCCGAACTGATGCATCCATCCCGTAATCGTCGTCGATGTAGAGAAATCCACCGTTCTCGAGATATGCACGCAGGTTTCGTACTTCCGACTCAGTAAAGTTCACCGTGCCGTGCCCTGTCATGAACAACACAGGATACAGGAACACATTGTCCGTTGATAGGTCAACGTATTCGTAGACGGGATCTACATTGATGGACGTGTGCGTTCGGACATAGCGCAACAGATTGATCTCCGCGCTTGGGTCATTATACCAATCACCTCCACCCGAGTACTTCACACGTGCCAGCTTGATTGCAGATTGATTCTGCTGTGGTGGTGGCGGTGTTGCTACCTGCTGCGTGCGTCCAGGCATGCGTACCTGTGCCCCTGCGTGTTCAACACACAGGAGAAGCATGGACACATACGTCAGGATGGTTACGACGCGAATCGACACACGACAACCTTCTTTTGATCTTCACGGAACCAGGACACACCGAATACATCGAGATCGTGCACTTCAACAATCAGTCCCGGATGATGCGCCTTCGCCTCAGCGATCTCTTCCGACAAGTCGCCCCCTTTGAGGAACGCGCATACAGTTGTTGGTTTCATCAGGGGGCGCACCCACGTGATGAGTAGATCTGTTTTGGCGACGGCACGGGAGATAATAACGTCGAACCCGCTGCGATAGTTTGGGTCGTCGACAAGATCTTCGACGCGAGCGCAGATTGCTGAGACATCCTTGAGGTCGGTATGCTGCGCGAACATACTTGTCATCGACACCTTCTTTTTAATTGAGTCAACCATCAAGAGCTTGATGTCGGGACGTGCGATCTTCACAGGAATGCCAGGCAGGCCCCCACCGGTGCCAACATCCAGGACGCGAGCCTTTTGTTGAATCTTCACATACTTCAACAGCATCAGCGAGTGAAGAATGTGGTGATCCCAAATGTTGTCTTCATCCTTACGTGAAATCATATTCACGCGTTGATTCCAATACTTGAGTTCGTTGTGGTAGCGCTCGAGCGCATCAACCTGAGCTTTATCGAGCACCACTCCGTTCGCGCCACAGGTTGTCCAAAAATCAATCGGTGTCATTGCAAGCCCCCTGACACGACGCATGCCGCTGGATGTGCGTAGTTTCGTCCCATATGAACGTTCCCTTCTTTTCGATCATCATGTGCACCTACCAACGCGCTGCGTTGATACCACGGGCAATTGATTCCCTGCGAGCGCAGTCGGAATCGGATTGGGAGTTGCTGGTTGTAGACGATGGATCGACAGATGACACGGAACATATCGTGCAAAAGTACGGAGCAATGGATCGCCGTATACGCTACATTCGACAAGGCCACGGTGGATCGGCTCGTGCGAGGAATACTGGGATCACGGAGGCATCAGGGTTGTTCGTGACATTTCTCGATAGTGACGACGAATACGCACCTGAACATCTCTCCTCCCGTCGGCAAATGCTGCTGTCGTATCCAGCCATCCAGCTCCTGCATGGTGGAGTACAGATTATCGGCGATGAATACGTGATTGACAAGAACGATCCTACGGTGAAGATCCATCTTTCCGAATGCGTTGTTGGCGGCACCTTCGTTGTGCGTCGGAGTGTCTTCGCCGACATTGGTGGATTTGACCTTGTGCCCTATGCCGAGGATGCGCTGTTCTTCGAGCGCGCATCAACGAAAGGCATCATGATCGCGCAGACCGATCACCCCACATACATCTACCATCGGGATAGCCCCGATGCATTAACGGTGACGTATGGCACGACGTGAATCCCGCGCAGTTAAGCGTGAGCGCCTTGCCTTGATTCTTGATCGACTGGCATCTGCCTATCCCGATGCACGGGTCGGACTAGACTTCACGACGCCATTCGAGCTGTTGATCGCAACCATTCTCTCTGCGCAGTGCACAGACGAACGCGTGAATGTCGTCACGAAATCTCTGTTTGCGAAGTACCGCTCCCCTGCAGATTACGTGCAGGTTCCCGTGGAGGAGTTGGAGCAGGATATCCACTCTACTGGCTTTTACCGTAACAAGGCAAAGAATATTCAAGCATGCTGTCAGCGACTCATCGAGCACTATCATGCAGAAGTACCGATGACACTCGACGAGCTTGTGACGCTTCCTGGTGTTGGACGCAAGACCGCAAACTGCGTGCTTTCGAATTGCTTCAACATCCCCGGAATCACCGTCGACACCCACGTAACGCGCATCATGAACTTGCTTGGCATGGTCAACACTACGGATGCGGTAGCAATTGAGTTCGAGCTCATGAAGCTGCTGGATTCAGAGCGTTGGAATGCGATGAATCACAGCATCATCACCCATGGACGCAGGACGTGTATTGCACGACGACCACAGTGTGGCGTATGTCCGATCGCCGACCTCTGTCCGTCTGCCCAATAACTCTGTCACGTTTCCCAGCGGTGCAACCACTGCTAACTGACTCGACATTCTAGTATGTTCGCACCTATGCCACGCCTTCCACGGACCATCCTCTGCATCGTCGCACTCGCTGCGTCCGTGTCGCTATCAGCGCAGCACACGCAGGAAGCTGGCATTCTTGCTGGTGTTGCGTACAATCTTCACAATGCCCAATTCTCTAAGCTGGGATCGTATCCATCATGCTGTCCAGAATTCACGGGAGGCTCTGGTATCTCCTGGTATGCTGGTGCATGGTACGGGTGGAATCTCTCGCCATCATTCACACTCCTCGGACGCGTAACCGCATCCTCTGAGTCGGGTATGCTGTCTGATCAAGAGCCATCGTTTGTTGCGGACTTGCGAGATACAGCTCGTGTTGTCGACGCACTGTTCCAGCACGACATTGACGCATCACTCTTCAGCATTGGCATTGAGCCCCTTCTTGCCTATCGCATTGGAGGTGCACTTGATGTGATGGCTGGATTTCGTGCTGGACTCGTCCTTACGCAGGCGTTTCATCAAACCGAGACCCTCGTCGAGCCAGCAGACTACGGCTCGTTTCTCGGCGATGATCGCGTCTGGGTCGATACGAAGGCAGACATTCCAGAGGCAGCAACACTTCGTGCCACGGCAATTGCAGGACTTCGATATGTGCTCCCTGTTGGCAGGGGCCGAAGCTCCTTTCTCGCACCTGAACTCTCCATCCATGTTCCTCTCACTGGTGTAGCCAGCGGCGTGACATGGAGTGTCACGCAGGTACGCCTCGGCGTTGCGTTCGGTTGGCAGTTCGATCAGCCGATCGATACTACACCTGTCATGCAGCAGATCCAACCACCACCGCCACCACCGCCTGTTATCGCATTTACACCACCGAGTGTGAATGTAGAGCTCGTTGGTGTCGACGCTACTGGAACTGAGCGTCCCGGACAAGCTATCCGTGTTGAGCAGACAAAGGTGACGACGCTGCACCCAATGCTTGGACATGTGTACTTCGAAGCTGGAGAGTCTGCACTTCCCGAGCGGTATCGTCGAGGAATCGCGCGAGCTCAGCAGGATACCATGCGCCTCCAGCCCCGTGAAGCCGTGCATGCTGAGCTGTATGTTATCGCTCAACGAATTGTGAGCACGCCTGGGGCCAAGATCACGGTTACAGGGACAACTGCTGGCAATGCCAACGACCAAGGCCTCGTTCTCGCGCGTGCTCGTGCTGAGACTGTCCGCGACATCCTTGTCTCGCTCGGCGTGTCGGTTGATCGCATCGATCTGCAGGTTCGTGCAGTGCCACAAAAGATGACGACGGCGTCGGATACCACTGAGAGTAAGCTTGCAATTGACGAGAACAGGCGAGCTGAAATCACCTCAGCATACCCTGGGATCCTTGCGCCCTTGACACTTGGTTCGACGGATATTTCTGTAACGCCGTCTACCTATCGTGTTCTATCGAGCGTAGCGTCTGCACTTCCGATCACATCTGCAGTCGTCGAGGTTCGGCAGGGCTCACGAGTAATAGCCAGGAGCGAGCGCGTAAAGGTGCCCGTTGATACACTACTGGTTGACCTTCGAGAAGTTGACCTTGCTACATTCACTGACGAACCGATGATTGCGAGCATCGCTGCGACAGACAGCATCGGACAGTCGGCTGACGCACGTGTTAGTCTGCCTGTAGAGGTCTCTTCAGTGTCGAAGGGTCGCGTTGAAAACCTCGGCGCAACACAGATTGAGCGATATCAGCTCATTCTCTTCGACTTTAACGATGTCACGGTAACCGGTGCAAATGCACGTCTGTTAGCATTGATTCGCTCGAGGATCACACCTTCAACACAAGTCCGAATCATTGGCGCGACCGATGTGATGGGGTCACGTGAATACAACGCGGAGTTGTCGCTACGGCGGGCCCGTGAGGTTGCCCGATTGTTGCAAGTATCGGCACCGACAATCGTGGGCTCAGGGGAAGTTGACGCTAGATTCGACAACGCACTTCCTGAAGGTCGCGCATACAATCGAACAGTGATTATAGAGCTTATCAACACTGTAAAGTAACCTCTGCCGTTCCTGCCGATTTGTGGTATCATTGTGGTGATTCTCGCTGCACGAGAACCATCTTTATTGCCGCATCGGAGGACATATGCGCTGTAGACGTGCGAGGACGCTATTGGTCGTTTTGAGCATACTCCTAACTGGAACGCTCGCTTCACTTGCCCAAACAGTGATTCCACTTCGCGTGAACCCTGCTAACGCGCCCGCTGTCTCTGCTCGTGTGATCGCGTTAGACGCCACGGGACAGCCTCAGGCGCTGGCAGATGGGTCTGTGGTAGTAACGGAGAACGGCGCGCAGGTAGCAGCAACGATCTCTTGCAGTCCGTCGGGCCAGGGTCGCAACCTCAGTCTCTTGGTTGCCATCGACGCTTCAGCATCCACCGCGGCGGGCAACCCATCGTCGATGGACCTCATGAAGAACGCCGCTCGTAGTGTTAGCGCGCTTCTGGCTTCGACAGGTGACGAAATCGGATTGATGACGATGGATGCCCAAGCGAATCTCGCCTACGGTCTATCAACGGATAAGACAACCTACGGCACAGTTGTCGACAACGTACGCAGCTCGGCTGGCATACAGCTGACCACGGGGTTGTTGTCGCAACCAATGGGTGGCTTGATCCACCTTCAGAATGCTCGTAATGCACGTGCGCTTGTGCTCATGACTGACGGTGCTCCATCGTTCGACGTGGTATCGGCGCTCGGAACGGCACGTACGTTCGGTATTCGCGTGTACGTGATTGGAATGCGCAGTGCGCTTACACAAGACCTTCGACGTCTTGCTGACTCAACAGGAGGTGCGTGGACAGAGAACATCACAACGAATGCTGATGCAATCGCCTATGCACGAGCATTTGTAGCCGATGCGAAGGGTCTGCCAGGATGTACCATTTCGTGGCAATCCAACGAGCGATGTGGTGGACTTCGTTCCGTGGGTATGACCGTTGGCACGGTTACGAGAGCACTTGCATACACTGCTCCAGAGGCATCGATCCCACGCTTGCTCTCCTCTACCCAGGGTATTGACTTCGGTCAACCTGCCGGAGGGTCGAAGGTCACACGCGTTGTCACGCTCTCCACACAAGTCCTACCAATCACGATTTCTAGCTGGACCTTTTCATCCACTGCATTCACGTTTGTAGGCGGACCATCTCTCCCGCTTACGCTGCAGCCTGGTTCGGATGCGACGTTAGTTATCGAGTACGATGCAACGTCATCCGACGGCGTGTATGGAACGTTAACATTGACGTCGACCTCGTGCGATCCAATGGTGATCTCACTTCGAGGAGGTTCGCCCCTTCGCGGCGATGTTCTCACGCTGACGTCACCGAATGGTGGTGAGTCTGTGTTAGCTGGACGCACCTTACCAATCACATGGACAAATGTGCTGCCGCAGGATCCGGTTCGTATTGAGTTCAGCACAAATGGTGGCAACTCATGGCGTCCGATTGCGGAAGCAGCAACAGGCTTGCGCTACAACTGGCAAGCTGGACCCGAGGTTACAGCCCAGGGACGCATCCGCGTGTCGCGCACGATGATCAACGAGAAGAACATCACGGTCCTCCGCGGTCATGTTCGTCCCGTCTATGCATCCGTGTTCACATCAGACAACAAGCATGTCATCACAGGCGGACATGATGGTACTGTTCGGTTGTGGGATGCAAGCACTGGCCTTCAGGAACGAATTGTCGGCGTGCATCTCAACTGGGTATGGGGTCTGGCAGTGATGCCAGGCACAACCTACGTTGCATCAGCATCGTTCGATGGGTCGGTACGTATTTGGGACTACACAACTGGGGATCGTATCGCAACGCTCCCTCTGGAAAGCCAGGGATACAGTGTAGCGTTCTCACCTGATGGCTCAAAGCTCTACGTGGGTTCTGCTCGCACGCTGCAGGCATACAGCACATCTGACTGGAAATCACTCTTAACAAAGGTTGTCGATGCCGGCCCCGTTCATGCGCTAAGTGTTTCCGCAAACGGACAGCGTCTTGCAGTAGCTGAAGGAACGCAGACAACTGTTCGTGACGCATCAAATCTCGAAGTCACAGCAACGTGCGCAACGCTCGGTCGCACAGGAAAGATCTATGCTGTGGCAATCTCTCCTGATGGTCAACGTGTTTCGAGTGGTGGAACAGATTTCATTGTCTCCACATTCTCAGCCGCTGATGGATCGTTCATTGCCTCTGCCGAAGCAGTGATTGGTTCGATTCTTGCGCTCCAGTACGCACCTGATGGCTCAACGCTCATATCAGCCGGTGGTGACGGCACAGCGAAGATCTACAATGCTTCAACGCTCGCGCTGCAATCGTCGTTGGCCGGCCACCAGGGAATCCTGTACGGTGCCCGCTTAAGCAGCGATGGGCGTCGCCTTGTAACTGCATCGACAGATCAGACGGCACGCATTTGGCAACTTGAAGGTATCGGCACGGTGCTCGATATCTCGAACGGCAACTTCCAGGTTCT
>JAURNF010000185.1 GCA_030830285.1 Candidatus Kapaibacterium sp. | reverse complement strand
GCACGAGCAACGCCCGCGGGATCGATGCCACGCTCGAAGCGATACGATGCATCGGTTGACAATCCATGTGCCTTGGCCGTGCGACGAACTGACGTCGGTGCAAAGAATGCCGATTCAATCACAACCGTTGTTGTTGCATCACCAACTTCAGAGTTCTCACCGCCCATGACGCCAGCGATAGCTACCGGACGGTTGGCATCGCAGATCATCAGCATATCGGATGTGAGCGTGCGATCCTTGCCATCGAGTGTGCGGAATTGTTGTTCGTGTGCATGCGCGCGACGAACGACAATGGTGTTACCCTCGAGCTTCGACGCATCGAATGCGTGAAGGGGCTGACCAAGCTCCATGTTGATGTAGTTCGTGATATCGACGATCACATTGCGAGGTCGCAGACCAAGCACTGTGAGTCGATCCTTGAGCCATGCTGGACTCTCCACTGGGCGCACATTCGTGACGACGTGTGCGATATAGTGCGGACACAGATCTTGTGCTTCCACGCGCACATCAATCGAAGCAGAAGTTGGTGCAGGCACAGTGATTGACGGCATACGCAGTTCCGTCTGTGTACGCTGCTCATGTACGCGCTGGTATGCGAGAAGATCGCGAGCGATACCAATGTGCGATGTACAATCAGCGCGGTTTGGCGTGATTGCTACTTCATAGGTCACATCATCAATGCCCAGAGCTGTGGCAAGGGGCGTACCACTCGCCGCATCGGTTGTGAGTACCCAAATTCCATTGTGATCCTCGCCAAGGCCCAGCTCTGCTTGCGAGCAGATCATTCCCTCCGAGGTTACGCCACGGAGTGGACGGGATTCGATGACGAAGTCGGCGGTAGGCACGCGGGCGCCGACCAGTGCAACCGGCACCGTTTGTCCGGCCGCAACGTTGGGTGCACCGCACACGATCGTGCGTGGCGAGGCGTCACCCACATCCACCGTACAGACCGACAACTTATCCGCCTTCGGGTGCGCCTCCTTCGTCAGGACACGTCCAACGACGAACCCACGAAGCGTCTCGGCCATGTTCTCAATGTGTTCAACCTCGAGTCCAAGGTCCGTCAGCACCGTCGACACCCTCTCGGGCGTCCACGTCGCGGGATCGAGATCAACGAATTCTTGCAGCCAACGATGGGAGAGTTTCATGTGAACACAAACTATGAACGAGACGCGGCAAAGATACGCCAGACTAAAGAGTTACATGCGCGTGTTACAACCCATCAAAACCCCAATGCACGAAATGTTTCGCAGCCCCGTCAATATCACGGATCGGATTTTTCCGTATGTTCGTACTCCCTATCGCGGGGTGGAGCAATTGGTAGCTCGTCGGGCTCATAACCCGAAGGTTGTAGGTTCAAGTCCTGCCCCCGCTACTCCAGAAGCCCATGAGACCAGTTCTCATGGGCTTTTTTGTGCGTCATCCCCCGAGCGAAGCGAAGGGGGATCGTACTTTTGCCTTCCCTATTCTGGATGGAGCCCCTTTTTTGACGCAGCAAGAATTTGAATTTCTCGAGATGATCATTGAGTTCACGCGCAATGGCGAAATCCAAGCGCGCGTGAAACAACTCAACAACGGCGACTTCGATGCCAACCTCAAACTTGCGCTGAATCAGGCTCGACGCATCCGGCGTTGGGTGACGCGGAACAACCCACCTGAAGAGGTGCGCCAAGCTGAACTTGTTCGCGCATCAATGGGCTTCGACCACTTTGCCGGTGTAGATCTGAGCAAGGATGTGCGCTTCCAGAAAATCAATGCGTTTGTGGATCGCCTCGGCAAAGCATACTTCATCGTTGATCTTGCAATCGCCGAGATTGACGTCTACGTTGATGCCGTTAAGAAGCGCTATGTGGCCAAAGGGGGCGTCGATAAGGAAGATGCTCCCGTGAAGAAACAACAGGTGCAGGCTTCGACACCTGCACCTGCGCCAAAGCCCGCTCCCGATCCCACACCAACGTCTGCTCCCACACCAAAGCCTGCTTCAGCACCACCTGCTGCACCGCCGCACAAACCAAGCAGAGCAGAGAAGGCGTTTTCGTCCGTGCTGAAGTTTTTCGTAACGAGTCCCGATGATGTTGTGCGCATCATCCGCGAATATGCTGGCACCATCGAGATGTCTGGCGTTACCACCTATCAAGCTGGCGAGATTCTTGGCGCACTCAAGGACCACTTCTATCTCGACCGCGACAACGGGAAGAACTTCCTTATCGCTATCACAGGTCATGCGCCTCTTCCATGGTTTGGCGAATCAGACACGATTGAGTCTGCTGTGATCTCGGCACGACGCTCGAAGCAATACTCACAGGAGATTGAATCACTCCGGCGATCGTTTGCAGCCGCGCTTAATCGACACGATGTGAGATAACCTGATACATAAACAGCGATGCCCCAGTTTAACCCAGGGCATCGCCGCAGTGCAGGAGCATGAACAACGCAGATAGCAGGACCGTGGTGGTGTGTCCCCCACGCCGTCATCTCCATAGATGCGCATCAACGAACAAGCACCGAATTAGTTACAGCTGTCTCAGCTGTCTCTCTGTCTCAGCTGTCTCACCGTCTCAGTTCCCTACGCACTCTGCTGTATCATGCGCACAACGCGCAAGACGAGTCCGCGTGGAACGAATGCGACCATGCGTGCGGTAAGTGCATTGAGCACACCGTGGATTGCAACGCGTTTGCCACGCACCATTGCGCGATAGCCGTACTCGGCGACGTCGCGTGATGATGGTACGGGTAGCCGCTGGAATGCGGCACTCTTGCGGACGTTGGCAACGTCAGCAAATTCACTTTCGGTCGGACCCGGACAGAGCGCTGTGACGGTAACGCCAGTGTTGCGCAGGTCGTCAGCAATGGCTTCGCTGAAATGCAAGACAAAGGCCTTGGATGCATAATACACCGACATCGTTGGGCCTGGTAGAAATGCAGCCGTTGATGCGATGTTGAGGATACGTCCACGTCCTCGCATGACCATCTGCGGAAGCACGAGGCGCGTGAGCTGCACAAGCGCTGTGACATTAACGGCAATCATGTCGGTATTGCGATCGAGATCCGCTGTGTGGAACGGACCATAACTCCCGAACGCTGCATTGTTGATGAGGATGTCTATTGCAATGTCCTCACGATGCAATTCCTCTACTATGCGCTCCGCCGCATCAGTATGTGCAAGGTCGGCCTCAATCACATGCACACGCACATGATGTGCCGTCTCAAGCTCGTGCTTGAGCGCACGCAGCGCATCACCACGACGTGCTACGAGCACGCAATTGCCACCACGAGCTGCGTGCACGCGCGCAAGCTCGCGTCCGATACCAGCAGATGCACCAGTTATGAGTGCGTAGGTGGTTCCTGAAGTTTGAGCTTCCATGTTCTGCGCTTCATGAATGGTTTTTCAAAGGCAACAAACAAGACCGTACACAACGCGATTACTGACGTGATGTAGACGAACTGCTGTAGGGCAATCATGCCGAGGTCAGTCGTGCGCTCGAAGCCAAACAGATAGTGCTTCCAAACCTGCTGCAACGGCCAGAGCATGATCGGGTGATACAGATACAACGTGTAGCACATTCCCCCTATCGCAACAATCCATCGATTGCGGAAGATGTACGAGAGCATCACACCGCGAAAGGCGCTCATGTAGGCAATCCACACAACGAAGATGGCAGCAAGATCAGCGAGATACCCTTGCTGCAAGAGGAAGGGTCCACCACACCATGCAAGCACACCGATCACATCCCATACCCATGTGCGCGACGGTGATCGCTTCCAGTCAACCAGAAAGACATCGACAAGCAAGAAGCCAACGAAGAACATCGGAAGAAAAGGCACGACGACTACGGCCATCGTTGAACGCGGCACAAGTGTGACGAGGTGATGTGTTAGGACAATAGCGCCGATCATCACACCCCGTCGTACGGCAGGTGATGTGATGCGGAACACATTCGCAAGCAATGGTGCGAGGATGTAGAACTGCACCTCCATCTCCAGACTCCACGTAACGTGGTTGACGGAGACATAGCCGGGTTGACTGATCGAGCCGTAGATGAATCCATGCACATAGAACACATGCGCCCAGAAGTGAGGCCAGAGCTCAATGATCTTATCAATGTTGTAGCCAGCAAAGTAGAAGCGCACGATCACGTAGATGATCAGGCTGATGATGTACGGCGGTTCGAGTCGCGTGAGACGTCGCAGGAAATAGTCCTTGATCTTCACCGGTCGTCCACCGTCGATGTAGTGCTGCGCAAATGGGAGTGCGAGCACAAAACCGCTGATCACAAAGAACAACTGCACACCGAAGTGTCCTGTGAAGATGAGCCATGCAACAGTGTTGCCACCCTCTTGCCACGGAGGGAGCGCCCTCGTTGTGAAGTACTCACCGTACATGTGAAACACAATCACCGAGGTAATCGCAACGAATCGGAGTCCGTCGACCTCGGGAATAAACGCACCACTCGAGGTGACGCGCGACATCGCACGATGGAGTCGATCAATCACTCCCATACTCGACCCTCGCCTTCTGTATGTGGACGTTGCATGCCCCCTAGTAGGAGCGCTGCAGGAAACAACAGCATAAGCTCAACAACCATGTGATAGCGCGACTGAATTTCGAGAACTGTGAAGCATGCAACATGCACAAGAAATGTAGCAACGACGATGACATCGAGCTGCGTTAGCGTAGAGCGACGTCGCCACAACGCGATACCAGCCATCGCAAGCAGCGCGGCATATATTGCCTGCGATGCTACAAGCGCGCTGGTGTGATGCGCAGCAAGCATCGGCGATATTCCTCGCTGCCCCATCTCACGCGTTGCATACATCACGGCGTACTCGCCCGACGCCCAGAAGTAGTGGAACTTCTCAACAGCTAACACAACCATGCCTGCTGGATCAGCCGTGATCTGCTTGATAGCCGCCTGCATCGATCGTACATGCACGGTGTCGGCATTATATGCTGTGCGATAGACGAGGTTATACGATTCTGGAAACCACATACCATGCGAGGGGGCATGTGTGCCGACATACATGCTAAACCCTGGACGCGCCTTGCTGATGTTGATGCCAGTTGCACGCTCAATGGGAATACTAATGAGCGATGTGGTCACAACAAACATGACGATTGCGATACCGACGGTCGTTGCACGATAGATCCAGCGCTGTGACAACGTCTTCCATCGCATTGCAACGATGAAGACGATGAGCACGGGGAATGCGATCACGGCAACCGGACGGAATAGATTGGCAAACGCAATGGTCATGCCGATAGCTCCTGCCTGCAAACCAATGCGCATCAGACGTCCGTCGCGTGGGATTGCAAGCACCCCAGCGACGATACAGAGGAACAACAGGAGAAAGATGTGCTCTTGTGCTGCGACGCTTGCGAAGACAAGCTGAAGTGGCCATACCGCACAAAGCAATGCCGCGTTCCGCGCAGTATCACGTCCATACACGCGATGTGCAATCACGTACATCATCACGACGATGCCACATGATGCAATGATGTTAACGATGCCTGCGACGTATGGCTGTGGCGTTGTGATCGCATAAATGCCGCCGAGCATCAATGCATACACAACCTTAAATGGGAAGACCACGAAGAACCACCCATGTGCCAGAACATCTCCATTGGCAACTTCCGTCGCATACTGGTGATACTCACGAAAGTCAGACGTTGGTGATGTATCAACAAGCGCAACCCACAGGGCGCGCAGTGCGATGGCGATCCCAACTGCTACGCTAACAACTGCTGCGTCGCTCCATCCTGATACCCGACGCGCAATCCATGCAGCACATGCCGCAAGTGCAGCCATCACTGTTGCGCCGAGCACCGAGGTGATGATGTGGAACGCACCATAGTACTTGATCCAGCCGATCGGCGTAACAACAGCAATGTAGAGCAACATGACAGCTGTTACCGCGGCAGACCATCGTAGTGCTACACGTGCAGCATCAGCGCGGATCATTGCCCGTCCGGTAATACCATACAGGGAGTTTGCGTATCCGTTGTGCAACCTGCGCGGAGTCCTGCGGATCAAATGGCTGCCAATCCTTATTCGGACGGTTCATCACGAGCGCTTGGGAGGTATCGGTGCGCAGCACAAACGCCATTGTCGGATTATTCCAGCGCCAGCGATAACGATCAAACCGCTCAGCGTTCATGGGCGTTGTTGCCATTGCAATCACGCCCTTGCGCGTAGCAATCGTTTCGTGATACGCGTCAAAGAACGTACTCACCGTATGAAGCTGCATCGCATATGGAATCATAAGCGTTGCGACAATGACAAGCACAGCACGCACGTGCCAGGTCTGCACGCGCATCGCGAGCACCTGCATACCATAGCGCCATATTGCGAGTCCGGCAATTCCGATCGCAGCCGTGATCGTTACACCTACGATGATGCGATTGTAGTACTGGTCCATCGGACGTGACCACAGGACTGGCAGCACGAGGAAGGTTGCACCAATGGTCGACATCATACCGACGAGGATGCGTTGTCGTATCACGCTCTTCGTGCGCATGCACCACACCAAGAGTGCGAGCAGCACAAAACCCGTGGCAACCTGTGGCAATGGAATCATCAGTGATTGCGCTGCTGTGCCTCGATTTGATGGATCGCGTGGATCGATAATCGAACCCGCTGCAATGGCAGCCGCGATACAGAACGACACAACAGCAATAGCGGCTGCACCCCATTGTACCGCTGTTGTACGCTGCTCGCGATAGTCGCGGTAGAGAACAATTGCGATGAGAAACGTCAACGCCGGACCCAACAATGCCATCGATTCGTAGGAGCGGATTGACACCACAGCAGCGATCGTCAATACTACGGCACCCGCCAGGCGGTGTCGCATCGGATGCAGGATAACACTCGCAGCCAACGCAGCCAGTGCATACGTTAGGTTGTATTCACCAACCGAGAACAAGCTCGACGCCAAGTACGTTGTGCAGAACAAGGCTACTCCCAGCCATCCAAGCATCGTTCCACGATGCAGCCAGAGCGCTATGAGCCAGCCCACCATTGGCGGCACGATATAGCCAGCCGAGAAGAGCAGCTGCGCTGTTGATCGATCCGCTAATCCATTTCCAAGTGATGCGGCAAGGGGCCACTGACTGATGTAGGCAACGAATGCGCGGGCCCAGTCGAAGTCGCAGAAGCCCGTGCGGAAGATCATGCACAAGTAGAACAGCACACCATCGCCGAGCAGCGGCAAGGACACCGCAATCGCGTAGGCAGCGAGAGCCACGGCACACCCCAGCACTGCCAGGTACATACCAGTACCCAACCGATGTCCTGCGGCGGACGATGTTGATTCGTGTTGATCGCTATTCACTGCTCCCCCGTATCGTGGAAGCGAATATACGGGGCAGTCTCACGTGAAGATCGTGGTATGTGGATAGGTTGGGATGGCGTGTCATCCATCACTGAAATATCTTGCAGCTATGGTACAAATGCAGCACACCTCGACATGGTCCTTCGTCAATATGCGCGAGCGGATTAACAGCCATGAGCTCAATCCAGTTGACAATGTTGTCATTCTGCTGATTCTGCTCTCGGCTGTGGTTGTTGGACTTGAGACTAACCATGATCTTGTTACCTCATATCCAACATTGTTTCATGCAATCGACCTCTTCTTCATCATTGCATTTGGCTCGGAAATCGTCATTAAGATGTCGATGCTCGCGCCCAAGCCTTGGAAGTACTTCGCGGATGGCTGGCACGTATTCGACGCCCTCGTCTTTGCACTCACGTTGATACCCTACATCGTGAGCTCAGACCCACATGCGGCTGAGGCTGCGATAGCACTACGATCGCTTCGGCTTGTGCGATCATTTCGCGCGTTGCGTGTTATGCGCCTTATGTCTGCATTACCAGGGATGCGCGTCGTGATTGAGACGCTGGTTCGATCAATCCCACAACTATCGATTGTAGCACTTCTTCTGGGATGTCTCACCTACACATATGCTGTCATTGGTTATCAGCTCTTCCACCGTAACGATCCAAAACACTTCACAAACCTTGGAACGAGTTGTCTTACAATGTTTGGGTGCGCTCTTGGCGAATTCAATGACGTAATGCGGATTCAGCTCGAGGGATCTGCTGCTGATGAAGAGTTTCATGCATCGCTCGTTGAGACCTTCGGCGCGGGATCGGTAACATCCGAAGCGTTCCCGTTTCTTGCTCCCTTGTTCTTCCTAACGTTTGTTATGATCGCAGGCTTGACAATCCTGAACTTCTTCGTCGGCACGATTCTCACCGAACTGGATAATGTGCGTGGTGAGATGCGTAATGAACAGCTCGCATCGGCGACCACGAAGATTGACATGATCGTGGTAGAAGAGGAGGAACAAACAGCGGAGCTCGCAGAAATCCTCGCAGAGCTCCGTAAAATCAAGGCGCGCCTCCCTAAGAGCGAGTTGTAGTGTCAGCAGTTCAATCCGTATTCAAGCGATAGCCGATACCACCGACTGTTACGAGGTACTGTGGACGGGCTGGATCGATCTCGAGTTTTCGACGCAGTGCAACGATGTAGTTGTCAACGGTACGCGTAACGGGTACAGAGTCGTACCCCCACACGCGCGCGAGCAGTGTTTCGCGTCGCACAGGCGCACCATCTTCGAGTGCCAGTGTACGTAAGATGCCGTACTCTTTCTCAGAGAGATCAACACGCTTACCATTCTTATGCACGAGGCGCGTGCGGAAATCAACTTCGATATCGCCCAT
>JAURNF010000184.1 GCA_030830285.1 Candidatus Kapaibacterium sp. | reverse complement strand
TCCACCGAGAAACGCGAGACGCATCACGGTACAAAACAGCTCGGCAGAGGCTTGGTGGATGGGTGCGTTCATCGTGGCCAGCACGATGGGCTCCCACAAGCGCTCCACAAGCAGGGGTGGTTGACGGTAGGCGGTGAACAGTTCGGAGCATGTGAGTCCATGCGCGTCGATGCGGTTGATTGTGAGGCGTACGGCAAAGCGCAGAGCTGCAAGGCGATCGCGGAGCGGTAGTTGTCGCAATCGCAGGATGCCGAGTGCCACGCCAAGCTTGCCGGGAACAGACGATGCATCAAGGAGGTCCTGCCGGCCCCGTGCATCGATAAACCCAACACGCAACGCAGTCTGTCGCTCGAGAAGATCAACGGTGCCGAGTGTTTGCAGCACATGCAACACCTCTCGGTAGCACCCCATCATGATGTGCTGTCCGTTATCAATGATGGTTTCCGTGGTTCGGTCAGGGAACGATCGGGCACGTCCGCCGATGTAGGGACGTTCCTCGATGACGGTAACGCGGGCCCCTTGCTCAACTGCATGGACCGCTGCTGCTACCCCGGCCCAGCCGGCGCCGATGATCACAACGTGCATGTGTGCAAATTGCGCACAATGGCACAAGCAACCTTCGAAGAGTTCGACCGACTCGATATGCGCGTGGGCACGATCGTCCGCGCCGAGCCGTTCCCGGAGGCCCGAAAACCCGCGTACAAGCTGTGGGTTGATCTGGGCGATCTGGGCGTTTGCACGTCGAGTGCCCAGATAACGCAACTCTATACACCAGAACAGCTTACGGGCAAGCAGGTTGTCTGCGTCTGCGGTCTAGGGGGCAAGCAAATCGGCCCCTGGATGTCCGAGGTGCTGGTAACGGGCTTCCATCTGCCAGACGGGGCTGTGACGCTTTGCGTACCTGATTCTCAGGTGCCGAATGGCACTAGGTTGCGGTAATTCCGTACTTTTGCGGTTCTGCGGAAGTGGCGAAATGGCAGACGCACCAGACTTAGGATCTGGCGGGGCGACCCGTGAGAGTTCGAGTCTCTCCTTCCGCACAAATTATTCCTTTCCTGTTACGGCGATCGAAGGAGCCCATTGGTGGAACGCACCCTAACGACAATCGAGGAGTGCATCCGTGAGGTGCGCATTGAACTCACGGAAAGCGAACTGAAACCGCATTACGAACGTGCCTATGAGCGCGCGCAGGAGGGTATCACACTCCCTGGGTTCCGCAAGGGCAAGGTGCCAATCCCGATCATCAAGCAGCGTTTTGCGCGTGATATCGAGAACGAAGCACTGGAGACGATCGCAGACGCGGAGTTTCGCTCGTTCGCGACACAGGAGAAGCTCCGTGTTGTTGGCAACCCGGCGCTTACCGACATTCAGAAGTCACCTACAGGCGTGTCGTTTACGATTCGCTTTGATGTGATGCCTGAATTCGAACTCGGTGCATATCGTGGTCTGGTCGTTGAACGTCCGATCAAGAACGCTACCGAAGACGACGTGCAGCAAGAAGTTGATCGTATTTGTCTCCGCGCTGCTTCATTCGAGCCAGCAGAGCAAATCGATGGAACATTGTTCCTCGCAACAATCTCGATGCACGAGCTCGATCGTGAGACATCGATGCCAATCATTGGCGCAGAAGCGCGCGAAGAGCGTGTCTTCCTCGAGGATGACAACATCGACATGAACCTGCGCTCGTCACTTGCGAACACGAAGATGGGCGACACGTTCTCGTACGTTGCAGAAACAGAAGACGAGAAGCAACAGCCAGCGAACTACCGTGTTACAGTCACCGACATTCAGCGTGTGATTCCAGCGGAATTCACAAATGAGTTCGTTGCAATGATCACGGGTGGACGCTTCAATACGACAGAGGAGCTGCGCGCTGATATTGAGCGCCAACTCCAAGAGTATTTCGAGCAGGCAACGAAGGAACGCGTTGAAGCGCAGATCATCGACCAGCTTGTGAAGGCACATGAATTCAATGTGCCAGAGCCACTCGTGCACGCGGTGATCCACCAACTCTTCGAAGATTTCAAGAAGCGCAACGAGGGTGCTCCTGGCATCGATCAACTCACAGCGCACGATCTTGAAAACGAATTCCGTCCGTCAGCAGAACGTATCGTTCGTTGGGAACTCATTCGCGACCGAGTCGTCGAAGCTGAAAGCCTAACGATTTCTGATGATGATATCACCGCTGCAGCTGGACGATTTGGATTGCAAGAAGATCAATTGCGCATGATCATGCGTCAGAACCATTCTGTAGAAGATCAGCTTCTTGCAGAAAAGGCTGTACGCACGCTCTTAGACTACGCGATTGTGAACGACGTCACTGTCGATTCTGATCAACAAGCGATCTAACCTTTCCCTGCGACATCAGTACGAAGGAGCACATCATGCACAACCAACTCGTCCCTATGGTGGTCGAACAGACCAGTCGTGGTGAGCGTGCATACGACATCTACTCGCGATTGCTCAAGGAGCGTATCGTTTTCATTGGCACGCCAATCGATGACTACGTTGCAAGCCTAACGATCGCACAGCTGCTGTTCCTCCAGAGCGAAGATCCAAACAAGGACATCTCGCTCTACATCAATTCACCAGGTGGCAGCGTGTCTGCTGGTCTGGCGATTTACGATACCATGCAATTCGTCAAGCCAGATGTGTCAACGATCTGCGTTGGCATGGCGGCTTCAATGGCGCAAGTGTTGTTGTGTGCAGGTGCGAAGGGTAAGCGCTATGCGCTGCCAAACTCACGCATCATGATGCACCAGCCTCTGGGTGGCACACAAGGCCAGGCAACTGACATTGAGATCTACACCAAGGAGATGCTCCGTATTCGCGATACGCTGTACGGCATCATCTCGACACACACTGGCAAGGATTACGAAACGATCAAGAAGGACGCTGATCGCGACAACTACATGTCGCCGCAAGAAGCGTTGGCCTACGGTTTGATCGATAAGGTAATGGAACGCACTGCATAATGAGCATTACTGAACCACCACAGTCTGGCACCCCAGAAGAACTTCATTGTTCGTTCTGCAGTCGTAGCTCGCGCGAAGTCGTGAGCTTGATCGCAGGTAAGGGCGTGTACATCTGTGATATCTGTGTTCAGAACTCGGTTGAGATTCTGCGGAAGAATCAACCAACAACAACGCTACGCTCCGACATTGCAGCGCTGCCACGTCCATCAGAGATTAAACGTCAGCTTGATACGCATGTGATCGGACAAGACGCAGCCAAGGAAGTGCTCTCCGTTGCGGTCTACAACCACTACAAGCGTCTGCAAGCTGAGAACCTTGTGAGTGCGTTCGATGATGTAAACATCGAAAAGAGCAACATCCTCCTGCTTGGTCCAACAGGTACCGGAAAGACGTTACTTGCACAAACACTCGCACGTATTCTCGATGTCCCGTTTGCCATCGCTGATGCAACCACACTTACCGAAGCTGGTTACGTTGGCGACGATGTCGAATCGATCATTGTGAATCTCCTGCAGAACGCCGACTACAACGTTGAACGTGCCGAGCGCGGCATCATCTATGTTGACGAGATCGACAAGATCACGCGGAAGAGCGACTCAGCATCGATCACACGTGATGTCTCGGGCGAAGGCGTTCAACAGGGTCTGCTGAAGATGCTCGAGGGTACGATCGCAGGTATTCCGCCAAAGGGTGGACGCAAGCATCCGGAACAGCCGCTGATCTACGTGAACACGCGCAATATCCTCTTCGTGTGTGGCGGTGCCTTCGAGGGTCTCGAAAAGATCATCGCACGTCGCAAGCGTCCATCAACAATGGGCTTTACCGCGCCAACAGCAGCAACCGTTGAAGAGTCAACGGAGTTGCTACGCCACGTTGAGCCAGAAGATCTGATGAGCTTTGGTTTCATCCCTGAATTCATCGGTCGTTTGCCGGTGATCACGGCGTTGGATCCACTGAGCGACGAGGCGATGCTGGATATTCTGACGAATCCGAAGAATGCGATTGTGAAGCAGTATCAAAAGCTTCTTCTCCTCGAGGGCGTCGAGCTACAGTTCGAACACGAGGCGCTTGTGCACATCGTTGCAAAGGCAAAGTCGCGACGTACCGGTGCACGTGCACTCCGCGGCGTAATGGAAGAAGTGATGAACCCAATCATGTACCGTCTGCCAGATGTGCAAGGTGTTCGCAAGTGCGTGATCACTGCAGACGTGGTTGAGCGTGGATCCGCTCCTCTGCTGGAAGTCAGCGATACACCGTCGGCACGCGCTTCGTCTTAACGACGCGGATTCACGACAAGTCCGGCGCACACGCCGCACGCCCACACGCCATGAATGATGGCAAAGATGACTGGAGCGACAATCGTCGCAACAACGAGCGATGTTGCACTTGGATAGTGCTTTGCCTCTGCAAATGCCGTCATGATCGCTATTCCACAATACACAACAACGCTCCAGATGATCACCGTTGGTGATACTGCACCGAGTGCGGAAGCAACAACGAGTGCTACAAGTGCGATCAACGCAAGTACTGGGATTGCCTGACGTAGGTGTAGCGACGTTGGCATTTTGTGGAGCACGGCTCCCTTCCACCATCCGTAGCGCCAACGTTGTTGCGCCAGCGTACCTAACGTTGCGCGTGCAACGAGTGAAAAGGTTGGCGAGGGCAAGGCAAGGATGCGCGCACCTTGGCGTGCTGCACGCATATCGAAGTCAAAGTCTTCATTCGACAGTAGCGCTTCATCATACCCACCGTTGAGCTCCCATACGTCACGGCGGTAGCAGGACATGACGGCGTGGGATACGTCGACAGGTGCGATCAATGGTCGGCGCGATGCCGTACCACCACTGCCGAGAGCACTCGCAGAGCACACGGCTATGGCTTGTGCAATGGGTGATGCTGACCCCGCGATGAGTTGAATGCGAGGTCCGACAACGTCTGCCTGGCCAGTCCGCAAGGGATGAACGATCTCGGTGAGATAGGTCGGACCGATTCGTGCGTGTCCGTCAACGCGTACGATGTAGGTGCCACGTGATGCCGCGACTGCACGATTGAGTGCAAATGGAATGTATCGTTCAGGATTGTCGATCACGTGGAGCTCGAAGTCCCACTTCGCCTGTTGGAGCTCCGCAAGAAGCTCACGTGTTCCATCGTCCGACATCCCATCTGCGATGATGACTTCGAACGTATCACTAAACGC
>JAURNF010000183.1 GCA_030830285.1 Candidatus Kapaibacterium sp. | reverse complement strand
GCGAGTCGCGCATTCGGCAGATACGCCATCGGTGTTGCATTGGCACACTGATCACGAAACCTGCGGTACACATCCGACCCGACAGCAGCTGTGCGTAGGCGTCCACGATCGATACTCTCGCGCCACAGCGAGTCGATTGACGAGTAGTCTACCACATCGGCATGCTCGTCCGATTGAAGCGTCGTCTGCGCATGGACACGAACGACACTTACGAGTATGGCAAACAGACAACAGATGAGGCGGAACATGTATCTTCGTCGCATGACAACACCCAATCGTGACGTCGCCGTGTTCACCACGATCGCCGACCTTCATTCCTACCTCGCAGATGCACGCCGATCTGGTGCAACCGTTGGATGCGTCCCTACCATGGGATACCTGCACGACGGACATGCATCACTGATCCGCGAAGCAGCAGCGCATCACAAGGTTGTGGTAGTATCGATCTTCGTCAATCCGACACAGTTTGGACCTTCTGAAGACTTCGAGCGGTATCCGAGGGACTTTGATCGCGACCTTGCGATCGTCGGTAACGCTGGCGGCACAGCAATCTTTTTCCCTTCGGTCGAAGAGATGTATCCGTCAGGTGCTCGTAGCACAATTCACATCGACGGCGTCACAGAGATGCTCGAGGGCGCACAGCGTCCGACGCACTTTGACGGTGTAGCTACCGTTGTGTCGCGTCTGTTCGAAGCGATGCTGCCAGACGAAGCGTACTTCGGACAGAAAGACTATCAACAGACACTTGTGGTGAAGCGACTTGTCGCGACGTCGCCACTCGAGGCAGTAAATCGAGCGACCATTACGGTACTTCCAACGCAGCGGGAAGTCGACGGACTCGCTCGGAGTTCTCGCAACGTGTATCTATCGCAGGAAGATCGTGCTGACGCACCTGTGATATTCCGCGCGTTATCGCGTGCACGCATGGCGTATGCCGACGGTGAACGCTCGGCTACGGTGCTAGAGCAGCTCATGCTCGACGAGCTTTCAACAGTCCAACGATTACAGGTTGAGTACGCTACCGCGGTGGATGCGGTAACCCTGCTGCCTTCCTCTGTGTTCGCTGATGACCAACACATTGTGTTGTTAGTGGCTGCGCGATTGGGCTCAACTCGCCTGATCGACAATCTTGTGATTGATCCTACAGCGTGATGCGGTAGAGCAACCACTCTTTCATTTCTTCAGCACCACGCCTGCGATAAAAGTCGCGTGCAAGTGTGTTCCAATCGAGCACTTGCCAATCAACCCGACCACAGTTCCGCGTGCGGCCAAGTTCGACCACGGTATCGAACAGTGCCGATCCGGCACCGTTCTTGCGCGCATCCTCACGAACGAAGATGTCTTCCAGATACATTGTTGGCTTTGCTAGAAACGACGAATACGTTTCCAAACAAATAGCATATCCGCACGCTTCGTCGCCATCACCGAGCGCAAGAAACGCCCAGAATCTGGGGCGCTCGCCGAACGCATCTTCACGCAAACGCGCCTGTGCTTCGGCCGATGGACGGTCGAGATGCTCGTAGTCTGCTAGTTCGCACACCAAGACAACGAAGTCATCCCATCGTTCCGGTGTGAGAGGCACAACACGCATTGTTACAGCGCCTTCGAGAGGAACTCGACAAACGTTTGCGGGTTCGACGTAAACGCAAGCTGATAACCCGATTGCGCTACATAACTGCCATCAGCGCGCAGAATCACGTACAACGGATTTGCCACTGTGCCGTAGGTCTTGAGCAAGTTCTGGTTTGAGATGTATGGCTCCGACTTGCGATCGGTATACAGCTGCACGAGAACAAACTTCTTGAATGCATCAACCACCATCGGTTGCGGGAACACTGCCTTTTCCATCTTGCGACAATTCACACACGAGAAGCCCGTGAAGTCGATGAAGATTGGCTTGTTCTCACGCGCAGCTACACGCTTAGCTTCGTCAAGATTTGAATACCACGTTAGACCATCATGCACGCTCGTGCCAGCCTGCGCAACTACGTCACCCTTCCCTGCCGTTGTGGCACCGGATGACGCAGGAGGGGCCGCGACGCCCGTGTTCATCTCGAGGAGAAGCTCGTGGTAATTCTCTGGCGGCAAGAGCGCCTCGAGGTCGGAGGCCAGCGGCTTGCCGAGCATACCTCCAACAAACCAGAAGCCAAGCGTCGCGAAGATCACCGCAAACAATGCGCGGATACCACTCACACTCTCAAGGGGCGAATCAAGCTTCATCTTAAACGAGCCCAGCACGTAGAGTACGATCAAGAAGCAGACACCTGCCCAGACGGCCAGGAACACTTCACGTGGCAACAGACCCAGACCAAAGATGAACTCTGCCGTTGAGAAGAACTTAATCGCAGCTGCGATCTCGAGGAAGCCCATCACAACCTTCAGGTTGTTCATCCAACCACCAGCACGTGGCAAGCGCACGAGCAGCGATGGAAACATTGACAGACCAACAAACGGCAACGCGAAGGCCGTTGCGAACCCAAGTGTGCCAACGGCCGGATACAGATAGTCACCACCAGAGGCACTCAGCAACAGAGTTCCAACGAATGGAACAGTGCATGTGAACGACGTCAATGAGAACGTCAGTCCCATCAAGAGAATTGCGACCTTCCCATCGCCTTGCGACTTCTTGTTGAGTGCGTTCATGATCGACACCGGCACCTGAATCTCGAATGCACCGAAGAGGTTGAATGCGAGAATCATAAACAACGTGCCAATACCGAGGTTGAGCCATGGATTCGCCGCAAGATCTTGCACAGCCGTGCCGCCGAAGATGATCGACGCGACGATACCTACAGCCGTAAACGTTGAGATGATGCCGAGTCCGAACAAGAGGCTTTCTTGTAGCCCCTTACCCTTGCTCTTCTCATGACGCTTTGTGAAGAACGACACGGTGATCGGAATCATCGGGAATACACATGGCGTGAGAAGTGCAAGGAAGCCTACCCCCATCGCGTAGAGGAAGAAACTCCACAAGCCTTTCGACTTTTCGGTTTCAATCGTTTGATCGCCGACAACAGGTGCGGAAGAAGTTGTGGCTTGCGTGTCGATGGCGGCGCCAGTAGTTGCCGGAGCCGCAGCCTCAATAGCTGGACCCTTGTAGATATCTGTGACTGTAACAGGCACGGTAATGGGATCGAACTCCTCAT